>JAIXKT010000043.1:43275-66934 GCA_026932145.1 Bacteroidia bacterium | reverse complement strand
TTTACGTCTTTTTTTGTGGGTGTGGGGTTTCATTTTTTATGTTTTTGCCCCTTTTTCGCCTCATTTTTACCAATTGGGCGTATTTTGGGCCTACAGGCTTAAAATAGCTGCATTTGAGGTGGTGCCGTTTTTGGTGTTAACATATTGTTTACTAATAGCTTAGGTAACCTATACAGGTTGTATGCAATTGCTTCCAGGGCGTGCTGGGCGTGGGTTTTGGCGATGCCCACATAGCGGGCGGTGCCGCCGCCGAACCAGCTTTTGGTGCCGGCAAAGGTGCGCTCTATTTTGTAGCGGTGTTTGCCGCAGAGTTGGTTGAATTTGAGTTGTAATTTTGTTAAGGGTTTGTTTTTCACTGCTTTATAACACACTCTATCTTTAAGTCCCTTCGCTTTGAGGTAGGTGGTATGGGCTTTGGATTTGTAGGCTTTGTCGGCATAGATGGCGACTTTTGGGGGAACTTGTGCCTTGGTTATCAATGTGTTAAAGTGGTTATGGTCATGGACGTTGGCGGGTGTGGTCTCCAGGGCAAGGACCAATCCGTTGCCGTCGGTAATAACGTGTTTTTTGTAGCCAAAGCGGGTTTCTTTGCCTTTTTTGAGCCAGCGGGCTTCGTCGTCCACGCCAGGTTGATTTACTTTAACAAGCTTTAATTCAGCCGTTTGTGTTTGTATAGCTTCTTCCGTTTGTTCGTTTTCTTTTCTGTCTTCGGCAATTTCGTAGGTGGGTTTTCCGGTGGGTTTGCGGGGGCTGTCGGTAATGGAGGCATCTATTATGCAGCCGGATTTTACCGTAATAGCATGTTTATCAAGCTGTTGGTTAAGTTCTTGCAACAGCAAGTCGTAGGCATTGCTTCCTGCCAGTTCGTTGCGGAAGCGGCACAGGGTGCTGTGGTCGGGTACTTCGTCTTCAAGACTCAGCCCAACGAAGGTCATCCAGCTTAAATCGGTGTTGGTCCTGTCTTCTATGTCTCTGTCGCTCAGGCTTTTATACCAAACGCCGAGCAGTAGCATTTTGAAAAGAATAATGGGGTTGTAGGCGGGTCTGCCGTCCGGTCTAAGCCCTTTTGGGTAGTGTTTTTGAAGTATTTTTACGATTGATTCCCAATCAATTACCTCATTTATTTGCTTTAGAAACGCGTTTTTAGAACTGCGTTTAGAAACGTAGGGCTGGCTAAAACTCATCTGTATTTGGGCGTGCTTTATCACACCACAAAAATAATAAATTATTTAATTAATTCAAAATCAAATAGTTAAATATTTTTATTCTTTTTGTCGTGCAACAGGCTCAGAATATACTTTTTAGTAACTTTGTGCGTTTTTTATGAACATTCCACCTATTCGAGTTGCCTTTAGTACATGCCCAAATGATACCTTCATGTTTGCTGCTTGGGCGAATAATTTAATAGATACAGAAAATATTGAAATAGACATAACGTTAGCTGACATTAAAGAACTTAATCAAATGGCGCGTTTTGACCAAGTAGATGTGTGCAAAGTTTCGTTTTTTGCCTATGCATTCTTGCGTCATAAATATGTTTTATTAGATTCTGGTAGTGCTTTAGGTCATGGCTGTGGCCCACTACTGATTTCCTATAAGCCCATAACCATAGATGAGCTACCCTTTTCAACTATTGCTATTCCGGGTTTAGATACTACGGCAAATTTATTACTCCAAAACTACTGTCAATACGTTGCACATAAGCGCGTTATGCTTTTCAGTGATATTATTCCTGCCTTAAATAGGCGCGAAGTTGATGCCGGAGTGATTATCCACGAAAGCCGGTTTGTCTATCAAGAACATGGCTTGTATCCAATTGTAGATTTAGGTGATTTTTGGGAAAAACAAACAGGGTTGCCAATTCCATTGGGAGGTATTATAGCTTCTAAGAGATTAGATTCCGAAACGGTAGAGCAGCTAAACAGGATATTACGCCGCAGTATTGAATATGCATTAGAAAATCCAGAAAAAGTGATGCCCTATGTCCGTCAATATGCCCAAGAAATGGACGATGAAGTGATAAAAGCGCATATCGAATTGTATGTAAACCAATCAACCATTTCTTTAGACGATAGAGGCCAAGAGGCCGTTAAGCAATTAATAGAAATGGCTGATAGTTTTACACTCATAGCCGGAGCTATCTAACGCACAGATTAGCCTTTTCGGCTACTTAAATTATTTTTAAAAAAAGTTTCTAACTGGGTAGTTGCAACACGTTCTTGCAGCATAGAATCTCTGTGCCGGACAGTAACTTTCTGGTCTTCATGGGTTTGATTGTCTATGGTGATACAAAAAGGAGTTCCTTTGGCATCCTGCCGTCTGTATCTTCTGCCGATGGTATCTTTTTCTTCGTAGGTAACGCTGTAATTTTTTCTTAGTTCAGAGGCTATTTGGGTGGCAATTTCGGGCAATCCATCTTTTTTTACCAAAGGAAAAACGGCAATTTTCACGGGGGCAACTTCCGGATGAAAAGACAAGACGGTTCTGAGAGCAGACTCGCCGGCTTCTGCGGTGGGAACTTCTTCTTCTCGGTAAGCATTACATAGATGCGTTAAAACGGTTCTATCTAAGCCGGCGGAAGTTTCTACTACGTAGGGAATAAAACTGGTTTGGTCATCAGGGTCAAAATAGGCCATTTTTTTACCGGAGATTTCTTGATGACGGCTTAAATCAAAGTCTGTTCTGGAATGAACTCCTTCTAATTCTTTGAAACCGAAGGGGAACATAAACTCTATGTCTGTGGCAGCGTCTGCATAGTGGGCAAGTTTTTCATGAGGTTTAAAACGAAGTTTTTGAGGTTCAATTCCCAATGATATATGCCATTGAAAGCGTGCATTTAGCCAATAGTTAAACCAAGTGTGCTGGGTTCCGGGTTTAATAAAGAACTGCATTTCCATTTGTTCAAATTCGCGCATTCTGAAGATAAACTGTCTGGCAACGATTTCGTTTCTAAAAGATTTTCCTACTTGGGCAATTCCGAAGGGAACTTTTAGCCGGCTGGACTTTTGCACATTCAAGAAGTTTACAAAAATACCTTGTGCAGTTTCGGGCCGTAGATATAAATCTTGTGCAGTTTCGGCCATAGAACCTAACTGGGTTTTAAACATTAGGTTAAACTGCCTAATATCTGTCCAGTTTTTAGAGCCTGTTTCCGGGTCGGTTATGCCAGCTTCGTCAATTAGGTTTTTCAATGCTTCCATATTATTTTGCTGCATTGCTTCTGTGTATTTAGCTAAAAGCACTTGGTGTTTTTGGGCATCACGGTTTCCTTTCAGAAAGCGCTGGTAGGCCTCGTCGGAGGGACTCCAGTTTTCTTTGGCAGCTTTTTTCTCCGTTTCTTTGATAGATTTTTGGAGGAGTTTATCCAGAAAATCTTCAATAAGTTGGTCTGCACGGTAGCGTTTTTTGGAGTCTTTGTTATCTATTAAAGGGTCATTAAAAGCATCTATATGGCCGGAGGCTTTCCAAACCAAAGGGTGCATTAAAATAGCGCTATCAATACCTACGATATTTTCATGGAGTTGGGTCATTTCTTTCCACCAAGATTCGCGGAGATTTCGTTTTAAAGCTGCGCCTAACTGCCCGTAATCATAAACGGCACTTAATCCATCATAGATTTCACTGGACGGGAATATGAAACCATGTTCTTTACAATGAGCAATAATCTTAGGGAATATTTCTGTGTAATTCATGTGGACAAAATTACTGTTCAGTACAATACGTTAGTGTATTTTAACAATTCTTCCATTAATTTTGCGGAACAAAAACTCTCTCAGTTTTTTGGAGTATATTTCAGATGAAATTTTGTATGAAAAGTTTTTATTCGAGGCTATGCGTGGGTATGGTTTTGTTGTTCTTTTTTTGTGATATTGGATTAAGTTACGCTCAGCCTTGTAGTACACCTATTGATTTTAAAGTTCGATATCGTTTGCGGTGCCTGCCGGCGGTACTTGTTGAGTTTAATGTGGTGAATAAACCTGCTAATAGCAGTGTACAGTGGTTTTTTGGCACTTCCACAGCTACAGGAGATACTGTTACTAAATTTTACACAGCTACGGGTGCGTATGACGTAACTATGGTAGTTACCTTTCAGGATAACTCTACTTGCACATTAACAAAAGCAGGTATCGTGCAGGTCAGTAAACCTATTCCGAAAATTACGACTGTCCCTGCTATCGACACTATTCAGTGCACTGTTCCGGCAACCGTTACATTTACAGAAAACTCACCTAACATAATTTCTTACAACTGGTTCATAGATGGATTACCTTACTCTGGCAAAACAGTTACCCACACATTTAATACACCGGGCTGCAAAGATATTATTATCACAATGATAAACTCTGATAGCTGTACTAATAATATTGACACAATTCGAAGAGTTGTATGCCTTTATCCACCGATAACCGGGACTATTACCCAAACGAAGAGCAGTGTATGTGTTCCTACTAATATTAAGTTTTCGCCGAACTTAACTCTAAATGGGCAAACAATTACCGGCTATAGCTGGAGTTTTCAGGGAGCTGTACCCTCAACCTCTACTGATTCGGTTCCACAGAATATTTTGTATAATACTGGCGGGACTTACCCTTTCGAGTGTAAAATAACAACGAGTAACGGATGTGTTACAACCCTTAACGACATTGTTACAGTAGGGGCCAGACCTCCGAGTACACTATCATTTACCATAGATACATTGGTTTGTATTCGGCAGCGCTCTGTTTATCGAAATACCACCATCGGCGCTGATACGTTACATGGCTCTTTTCTTTTTACCAACCATGGTGCAGGATCAATCATTACAAATCCTAACGACCCCCAAGAGGCTTGGGTTACTTTTGCCAATCAGGGAAGATATAGAGTTACCTTATTTTATTCTGATAATGGGTGCATTATTTCTAAAGATTCTTTCATAACTGTAATTGGCACAGCAGCTTCTATCTATGCGAATCCAAACGATTTGGCTATTTGTGTACCTCCAGATACTGTTCGCTTTACTACGACTAATGCAGGACCGGGAGCTACTTATCGTTGGGTAATTGTCAAAAACGGAACCACGCAACTTGTTCCGCCGACCCCTATAACGACAACAAACCCTTATTATACACAAACCTTTACAGATACCGGAGCTTTTGATGTCAAAATTATCATTACGGATTCATACGGATGCGTTGATTCCTTAACCCGTACGAACTATGTTCAGGTGGGGAAGCCTCGCGCTCTTATGACAACAGCACCTTTGGGGATACCTCCTGACGGAAGAACGGTTCGCATTTGTCTAGGAGAGCCTGTAAACCTTATTAGCTTAACAGAACCGAGTAATCTGTACCTAAGAAATTGGGAGATAACCAGCCCTGCCGGCCGTGTTAAGTTTTATGGAGGTGGTACCTATTTATTTACACCAGACACAATAGGGACGTATATTATTCGGCATATCATTTCTAATGGCTCATTTTGCCCGGATACTTCTGCTGCATATAGATTAGAAGTGCGGGGAGTTTTGGCTACTATTTCTGTAGATACTCTTTCCGGATGCCCTGGCTTAACTACACAACTACACTCAAATATCATAGCAAATTTTCCAACAAGTCAATTAGCTTATACATGGTCAGTAACACCGAATGTTGGAACCAGTTTTAATAACCCCTCTTTAGCCAATCCTACCCTTACAATAACAAACCCTATTTATCAAACCTATCAAGTTTCACTAATTGTCCGAAATATTGCCTCCGGTTGCACCACAGAAGTATTTTTACCGCAGCCAATTACTATCGGGACATTAGCATTCTTACAAATGCCGCCTAATGGGTGTAAAAATGAACCATTTTTAGGAACTTCTTCATTCCAATTAAATACTCCTACGGGTTATCAATGGTTGGTAACTTCCGCTAACCCTGTTTCTATTGTTAATGGAACTACTGATTCTGCCACAATAGTATTTGGAGATACTGGAGTTTATGTTGTCCAGTTAGTGGCAAATTTAGGTAACACTTGTTATGACACAATCTCCCAAACTGTAACTGTTTACGATGTAAAAATAGACAGTATATCAGCGAATCTACGCATAGCTGCCTGTGCAAGCCAAGTATGGAAAACGATTACTTTTCGTGCCTATTCTAAAGATCCATTTGCTCAATATGAATGGGACTTTGGGGACGGTAGCGGAAGTTGGTTTTCGTCAACAGACTCTATAAAACACGTTTACAAACGAAATGGCAACTTTAATATAAAAGTAATAATGACTGGTGTGAATGGCTGCCATGATACCCTGATTGTTCCTGACTTTATCTTTATAGATGGTCCTGTGGTGGACTTAGAGATTGTGAATAGCCAAGGGTGCGGAGTTGTTAATACAATGATAATAAACCGAAGCGACCGCTATACCAGACTCTTTCTGGACTTTGGGGACGGATCTCCGTTGGATACTATTAACTTTAATGTTCTATATCACACTTATCAGTTCCGCTATCTACCCCAAAATAATCGTTATATTGACACTTACCAACTTAAATTAGTTTTAAACGATGGAAGTTGTACAGCAGTAGATTCCAATTATTTAGTGCAGGTTTATCGTGTTCCGGACAATACTTTTTCTGTAACTCCTATATCCGGCTGCGAACCGTTACAGGTTACTTTAAAAGATAGTACCCAGTTTATTGCTACCAGAAATTGGTTTTTCGATGCTGACTCTATAGCCGATGACACCAGCCAAATCGTAAATAGGGTATTCACCTATGGAAACCATCACATACGATTAGAAACCATTTCACCCCAAGGCTGCCGAGATACCTCCGATACAATTATTACTGTTTTTCCAAAACCCGAATCTATGTTTGAAGTAACAGATACAGGTGTATGCTTATCTCGCCCAATTGGGTATTTGGATTTAAGTTATATTAAAGATAGCACCCCCTTAGGAATTAGAATTAACTGGGGGGACGGAACGCAGGAAACTACCACAGCCTCTGGCGGGCACATCTATAACACTCCGGGTCAATACACTATTACAGAGATTCTTACAAGTAGCCATGGCTGCAACGATACGTCATCCCAAACTGTAACTGTTTATGATCCGATTGTAGCGGATTTTGCTTCTAACCCGACTTATCCCAACACTTCACTTTCAGAATTTGCCGATTATTTCTTTTCCAACCAATCTTCTGTCAAGCCACCTGCTACAAGTTATGAATCTTTATGGGACTTTGGAGATTCTGTTACCACCACAGATCAAAACCCGAACCATCACTATGACACAGAAGGGACTTACAATGTCCGTCTGATTGTAGTAGATAATAACGGATGCAAAGACACCGTAACACACGGCCAATACCGCGTTATCGTAAAACAGATAGAAATTCCAGACGTATTCACTCCAAACGGAGATGGAATCAATGACACTTGGAAAGTAGCTTATAGAGATTTTCGACCGATTAAAATAACCATCGTAGATAGATGGGGAAATACCGTGTTCAAATCTCAAAACCCTACTACACAGTGGCGCGGAACAAATTTAAACAACCAAGATCTACCCGAAGGAATTTACTTCTATTACATAACCATAGAAAAAGAAGAATTTAAGGGAACCATTACCTTGTTACGATGAACCAACAACCTGATATAAAGCATCGAATTCATGAAAAACTGAATACGCTTGTTCTCTTATATCAAGAAGCATTACAGCACAACAGGTCTCTCGAACAAAAGGTATTGTCATTACAAGAGCAACTTAATTTTTGCCAAAATCAACTAAGTTTATTGGAAAATGAGGCAAAAAACCGTACATTTGCACAGCACATAGGTCAAGGTGAGGAGAAAAGCCAAATTCAGCACCAGATAGATAATTTGATTGCCGAAATTGACCTTTGTCTGAAACACTTGCAGGAAGAATGAACCCAGGATACCCAGCTCAAATAGAAATAACTATTCTAAATCGAAAGTTTCCGGTTAAAGTGAAGTCCCTTGAAGAAGAAACTTCACTAAGAGAGTCTGCAATCTGGTTAGAACAAGCCCTACAACACTATAAAAAACAATTTTTTGTGAGAGATGAAGTATATTTAGTACTTATGTGCTTTTTAGAGTTTGCCACAGAACGAAACCAGCTCCAAAAAGAAAATGAGGAACTAACAACCAACTCATTACAAGATTGGAATACCATCGAAAAATTGTTAGATAGTGCCCTGCCCGCAGGTATATCGTAGGCTGAAAATAGCCTAAAGTTTCAACCTCACTCTGTCTAAAAGTGCATTTTTAAACAAATGTATTAAGGACAAATTTTTATGGAAACTATCATTATCGTAGGCGTAGTAGCACTTATCTCGCTGATAATCGGATTACTTGTAGGCCGTTATCTACTATCCCAAATATACTCCAACATGGAGGAAGCCGCTCGCGCAAAAACAGAAGCTATCCTTTCCGAAGCCCAAAATAAAGCAGAAGCTATCCGAAAGGAAAAAATGCTCGAGTTTCAAGAAAAATCACAAGAAATCAAACTGAAACAAGAACAAGATGCTGCCGAACGAAACAACAAACAAAATGCGTTTGAACAACGGTTAAAACAAACCGAACAAAACCTGAACCAAAAGCAAGAACAAATAAAAAAAGAACACCAGCAATTAGACTCTGCAAAAGCCAGCCTTAAAGACCGAAGCGAACACCTTGAAAGAGAAAAAGAAAAATTAACAAATCAATCTAAAGAAATCGAAAAAGTACGTCAGCAACAGTTACTTCAGCTTGAAAAAATTGCCGGAGTTTCGTTAGAAGAAGCCCGCCAACAACTCATTGACTTAATCAAGGAAGATGCCAAAATAGCAGCTTCAGTTCAAGTAAAAGAGATTGTAGAGTTAGCCAAACTAAATGCTAACAAAGAAGCTAAAAAAATTGTTCTTCAAACGATTCAGCGCACAGCTGCCGAACAAGCCATTGAGAATTGTGTAACTGTCTTTGAGTTAGAAAGCGATGAGATTAAAGGACGTGTTATTGGGAGAGAAGGCAGGAATATACGTACCTTAGAAGCGGCAACCGGCGTAGAAATCATCGTAGATGACACCCCAAATGCCATCATGCTCTCTGCCTTTGACCCAGTACGCAGAGAAATCGCCCGCATTTCCTTACACCGCCTTGTCGCAGATGGTAGAATCCACCCAGCCAGAATCGAAGAAGTAGTCCAAAAAACAGCAAAACAAATTGAAGAAGAAATCTTTGAAACCGGCGAACGTACTGCCCTTGAATTGGGAATCTCCGGAATGCACTCAGAAATAATCCGTATGGTCGGCAGAATGAAATACCGCAGCTCTTACGGGCAAAACTTATTACAGCACTCACGAGAGGTAGCTAACCTATGCGCAACAATGGCTGCTGAACTCGGTTTAAACGTAAAATACGCAAAAAGAGCCGGCCTCCTGCATGATATTGGAAAAGTACCCGATGACAAACCTGAACTATCTCACGCCATGTTAGGAATGGAACTTGCCATCAAATATAAAGAACATCCCGAAGTTTGTAACGCTATCGGAGCGCACCATGATGAAATCGAAATGACCTCGATTATCTCCCCCATCGTCCAAGCCTGCGATGCAATATCCGGTGCCAGACCCGGTGCCAGACGCGAAATCGCCGAAAGCTACATCAAACGCCTCAAAGACCTTGAAACTTTAGCGAACAAATATCCTGGGGTTTCCAAAACCTTTGCCGTTCAAGCAGGCCGAGAACTCCGCGTTATCGTAGAAAGCGAAAAAGTATCTGATAAACAAGCAGATAACCTCGCCTTTGAAATTTCTACACAAATACAAAATGATATGCAGTATCCCGGCCAAGTTAAAGTTACAGTCATTCGAGAGCATCGCTCTATTGCTTATGCTAAATAAACAACCATTAGAGCTAAATTCCACGCAAAACTTTCAATAAGACGAAACGAAAAGCAGTTTTGCACGTATCTTTGCACTACCTAAGAGAGGTATGAAAAAAACTGTTTTAATCACCGGTGGCGCAGGCTTTTTAGGCTCACATTTGTGTGAAAGAATGCTGAAAGAAGGATTTAAGGTAATAGCTATGGACAATCTTATTACCGGATCCATCACCAATATAGAGCACTTATACGGGAATCCTGATTTTACTTTCGTCCATTATGATGTTACAAACTACGTTCACGTCCCTGGAGAATTACACTATATCCTACATTTTGCTTCACCTGCAAGCCCGGTAGATTATTTGCAACTGCCTATCCAGACCCTAAAAGTAGGTTCCTTAGGCACCCATAAAGTATTAGGCTTAGCAAAAGTAAAAGGAGCAAGAGTTTTAATAGCCTCAACATCAGAAGTTTATGGAGATCCATTAGAGCATCCTCAAAGAGAATCTTACTGGGGAAACGTAAATCCTATCGGCTATCGAGGTGTTTATGATGAAGCCAAACGCTTTATGGAAGCCATGACAATGGCTTATCATCGCTACCATAAATTAGAAACAAGAATAGTTCGAATCTTTAATACCTATGGTCCCAGAATGAGACTTCATGACGGCAGGGCATTACCCTCATTCGTTGGACAAGCATTGCGCGGAGAAAATCTTACTGTATTTGGAGACGGATCCCAAACACGCAGTTTTTGCTATGTTGATGATTTAATAGAAGGAATTTTTCGGTTACTGATGAGTGATATTTCAGAGCCTGTAAACATCGGAAACCCAGAAGAAGTAACTATTCTGCAATTTGCCGAAGAAGTTTTAAAACATATCAAAACGAATAGCTGTATAGAATTTAAGCCGCTTCCTCAAGATGATCCTAAGGTTAGAAAACCGGATATTTCCAGAGCTAAAGAATTACTTGGCTGGGAACCCACAATAAGCCGCTCCGTAGGATTAAAGAAAACCATAGATTTTTTTACCCGTAATACCAATGCCGTTTGAAATACAAAAAGCACCGATAGACGGTTTAGTGATTCTAAAGCCAGCCGTTTTTAAAGATGCAAGAGGTTATTTTAAAGAAACTTATCAAAAAAAAGACCTCTATAATGCAGGGATTCAGGAAGATTTTGTGCAGGATAATCTTTCTTTTTCTCAATACAAAGCATTACGCGGACTTCACTTTCAGTGCCCGCCTCATGGACAAGGAAAACTTGTTTCTGTGTTACTTGGCACTGTTAAAGATGTAGTTGTAGATATTCGAAAATCATCACCAACCTATGGAAAATACTTTGAGATAATTTTAAGCGATGAAAATCATTATCTATTTTATATTCCCCCGGGTTTTGCTCATGGATTTGTTGTGTTATCACCTCAATGTATTTTTTCCTATAAATGTACCAATTATTTCAATAAATCTTCTGAGGGTGGGCTTCTCTGGAATGACCCGAACCTTAATATTAACTGGGAAATAGAAGAACCTATTATTTCCGAAAAAGATACAGTTTATCCTACATTTGAAAGTTTTACTTCCCCTTTTGAGTAAAAACTTCGTTATTCGTGTATAAATTATATTATTGTAGCTGCGGAAGCATTACTTTTGTATTTAATTTTGGAATAGTTTTTGTTACGTTCTCTTGTAGTTTAAAAATATGAAAACAATTCGTACTGGATTATTGAGTATATTTTATCTCCTATTAGGAGTAAATTTCTTAGCCGCCCAAACTAATGAAATGCCGAGATTTAACCAAGGTATTGTAAATTACGTTACTTCGGTTATGGGTAAACAAGTTGCGCGGGGTGAATGTTGGGATTTGGCTAAAGAAGCCCTTGACAAGTATCAAGCACAGTGGGACGGGGCATTCAAGTTTGGGAGAGAATATGACCCCCAAAAGGAGACTGTATATCCGGGAGATATTATTCAATTTTGGGACGTTACTTTTAAATACGCCAAAGGAAATGTAACCTACACCGAAACGATGAAGCAGCATACGGCTGTTGTTTACAAGGTTATCAGCCCGGGTGTGTTGAAGATTGCGCATCAAAATACTTCAGAGGGGGGCAAAAAAGTTACTACTCACGAGATACGCATCAGCGATTTAGCGGCTGGCAAAATGCAGTTTTACCGGCCAATTCCGCCAAATTAATCTGGCATTATTGTTGCGCTACTGTAATAACTATATAATTATCTAATTATGAAACTCATTATGTTTAAGCAGTTTATCGTTATTTTTTTGCTTAGTTCTGTTGTGTTTGGGTACGCTCAACCCAGTATTCCGATGGTGCTCTCTGCACAAGGCAGACATAACACCTTTGTAGGATTACTCAAAGCATCCGGTTATTGGGATACATTTGAAACCAAAAGAGAATACACCATATTAGCTCCCAATGATGATGAGTTTTTAAAACTCCCCCCGGGTTTTATCGCAAGTTTGTATAAACCAGCTAATAAACAAAAACTATACAACTTAGTGAAAGCACACATAATTCCAGAAATACATGATATAAATAATCTTAGAACTGTTTCAGAAATCAAAACAATATCTGATTATAGTCTTAAAGTAGAGCATCAAGGTAGAGATATGTATGTAAATGGGAAACATATTACACACGGAGATATTCGTGCACGTAACGGAATTATCCATTCAATAGGTGGAATTATATTAATTAACGTAGATACTACCGCCACTAAGTAAAATCAGCAATTATAAAAAAGTATTGATGTTATTAGAATATCAATACTTTTTTGCTTGGAAAATCAGGTAGTTCTCCTAAGGGTTTCTTTTTTTGTTCTCTCTAAAATTTGAAACGGGTTGTTTATAGTTTCTATTTTCTATTCAGAAAACTTTATTGTGCTTTCTGAATAAAACAACCCCATAGAAAAACGCCTTTTAACGTTTGATGATTTTTTGGGAATAAGTGCCTTGATCTGTTACTACTTCAAGAAAATAGACACTTGGTGAAAGAGTATCTACGGAAATTTCGGTATCATAGCTTCCTGAAAGCGGATATTCTAAAACTCTTTTGCCTAATAAGTTGTATAGATAAACGACTCCTTTAATGCCCTCATTTCCAATGATATGCAGCCGGTTCTCAACTGGGTTGGGTAAAACGTTAAACTTCAAGGGTTGATTTTGGCTGTCAATAGCTGTTTGGGATAGACAAGCCAAGGCGTTTGCTGCATTGATACGGCCTGCTCCAAGCCTTCCGATATAGTCAGGATTTTTGGCCGAAATATCATCACAGGAAGACTTTAAGCAATTGATGATTTGGGTAGCCTTATAATCCGGCTTGTAAGAGCGCATCATGCCTACTAAGCTGGCAACGAGTGGCGTGGACATTGAGGTGCCACTTTGCTGAAAATAGGAAAGCATTGTACCGGGCACACTGCTTAGGATGTTGCTACCGGGAGCGCATACATCAATACGGCTATTTTTTCCTGCGTAGTTAGAATAACTTGCTTTAGTATCATTATTTTCGGTTGCTCCAACCTTAATGACGTACCTATAATCTCCAGGGAAAATAGGTAGTGTATCATTATCATTACCGGCAGCGGCTATCAATGCAATATCATAATCAGCAATGGCACTATTAATCAACGCTTGATGAACTCCTGCTCTTCCTGGCCCGCCCCAAGACATCGAAATAACTCTTGCGCCTGTGCGCATGGCATAGTCTAAGCCTTCATAACCAGCCTGTATAGTTTGCCCGCCTGAGGTGTCTTGGGCAGCTTTTACCGGCATAATAGCTAAGTTGTAACCCAATGAAGCAACGCCTATCCCGTTATCGGTAACTGCACCGGCAATTCCGCAGGTATGTGTACCATGGGAAAATAGAAAAAAATTTGCATTAGACGGAGGGTTCGGGTCGTTATCCATATCAGCTACATCATAACCATTTACATCATCAACATATAAGTTCATGTCGTCATCAATGCCGTTATCCGGTATTTCATTTGGGTTTGTCCAGATAGCCTCTTGTAAGTCTTCATGGGTAATAGCGCAAGCGTCATCTACCACAGCAAGCAAAATATCCATCTGTGGACGATGAATATCCCAAGCTTGTTCCGCTTTTACGACTTTTAAATATGCTTGACTTTGTGTATAGCGTGGGTCATTAGGCTTGTACATAGAATACATAATTGGTTTTCTCTCTGCAAATTCTACGTCTTTTAGGCTTTGTAAGGCATTGATAAGCTCCTCTGTACGGCCAACTTGTGAAAAGTTTAGCTCATATATCCGCTGAATAGTGGGAGTTGGGGTTTTAAAGGGCTGAAATAATTTTGTAACTCCATATTGGCTAAAAATTTGCGTGAATTTTTCCGGATTTTGAAGTTTTTCTGAACTACCAGAATCTGAAAAAGGGGTCAATTTTAGGTTTGATTCATTGCGGATTTTTAAATAGAGCACTCCATCATAGTACCAAGGACGTTGAGATAATGGCTGTGCTTGAATATTATTTTGAGAAAAAAATCCCAAAACGAGAGTAATATAAAGAAATAATCGAAACATATAAAAATTTACCTCCGAAATTAATGGCCAAAGTAGCGAATCTGTAACCTTTTAAGATATAAAAAAAGCTATTTTTTTAAAATATTTTTATTTTCTTGTTGTAAATCAAATAGTTATGATTTTAGTAAAAATTGGTGGATTCCGTGTGCCGCTTGCTGGCCTTCTGCTACGGCAAAAACCACTTCTTTGCCTCCATTTCTGGTATCACCGCCAGCAAAAACTTTTGGGTTTCCGGTTTGCATTATATCATTTGTAATAACTTTTCCAGAATCATCTAAGGTTAGCCCGTTAATTTGCCTTAGCCACTCGATTTGTTTTCGTTGGCCATTAGCTTTCAGCACATAATCACATTGAATTATGATGCGAGACTTATCTTGATGCACAAATTCTACGCCTACTACCTGTTCTTCACCCAAAATTTGCACCGGAGTAACGTTAAAAATCATTTCTACGCCGGCATTTTGGGTGTGTTGATATTCAAAATCATAGGCGCTCATTTCGGATTTATCTTTGCGATAGGCTAATACAACACGTTTTGCCCCTAAACGGGAGGCTTCCGAAGCTGCATCCATAGCGGTATTTCCTCCGCCAATAACCACAACGTTACCTTCTAAAATAAAATGATGCTGATAACGTCTCAGGGATTCTATCATCTCTACGGCTCCCAAAACGTGCGGGATATTTTCACCGGGAATATTTAGTTTGTTAGTACCACCCAACCCAATTCCTAAAAATACAGCATCATTGTGATTTAATACCTCTTGAATTTCCTCCTCTGATTTAATGTAAGTATTTGTTTTAATGGTAATTGGGAGTTGCTTGAGTAGCCAGTTTATTTCAGCTTCAACAGCTTCATTGGTTATTTTATAGGGAGCTGTTCCGAAGATAAGTAGGCCGGAAAGTTTATCTTTGCCCTCTATAAGGGTTACTTCATGTCCCAGATAAGCAAGCTCTAAGGCGCAAGCTAATCCGGCAGGACCAGCACCTATAACGGCAACTTTTTTATGGGTAGGTGGGTTTGGTTTCCATAAAATAGTACCGCTTTCAATGGTTTTTCTGGCTGCAAACTCCTGTAAACGGCCAATCTGAACAGCCGGCATATCTTGTTGGGTATAAACACAAGCACCCTCGCATAATACTTCCGTGGGGCAAACACTCCCACAGCTGGCTCCTAACCAATTAGATGAAAAAATTGTCTTTCCTGCCTCTGTAGGTAAATTACTCTGAATCTGCCGAATAAATAAAGGAATATTAATCGCTGTTGGGCAAGCTGTTATGCAAGGCGCATCATGACAAAACAGACAACGGGCGGATTCTTGATACGCCTGTGTATCCGTCATTGGTGGGTTAAACGGAGCAAAGTTGATTTTAAATTCCTCTTCGTTCGCGGGGGGATTGTAATGTGCCATAAAATTACGCGCTAAAACTGACCGCCAAGTTAAGAATTATTAGCAATAAATTTCATCAAAATACGGATAAAATCATAGACTTACATCATAATAAAAGCAAAAATAACGCTCAAAATAACCTTTGAAAGCACCAAAAGAAAAATTGAACATTTTTATTTGTAGCTTGCGAAACCTATTTGAAAAACTTATGAAGGCCGCTTTTAATTATTGTTTAGTTTTATTTGGTTGCTTATTAGCAAGTAATTATACTTATTCTCAGATAACACTTGTGTCATCTGACCTTGCGCAGGTTGGGGATACTGTTACCCGGTATGTGGATACCCTCACCACCATTACGCCGGGTGCCGCAGGTGCAAACGTTACCTGGACACTCACCAATGCAACTGCACGAGTAACCGAAACGACCAAAGTAATCGCCCCTTCAGCTACCCCTCATGCCGCATCCTTTACAAACTCAAATATCGCCATGACCAATGATAACCAAAATTATCTTTACTTCAATAAATCTTCCGCAGACTTTATCGCAACTGGTTTAGCCGGAAATTTGCTGAATAACGGAAGTACAATCGTAGCTCCCTTGAACCCTACTTTAACAGCCAATGTTTTTCCATCTACCTATGGAACAACCTTTCAAGATAATTACGGTATGGATGTTACCACAAGTGGTTCCTCTTTTGGGGTAAACTCAGTTCGTTTTAAGCGGGCGGGAGTCTTATCAGATACAATAGACGGCTGGGGAAGCTTAGTTACGCCGGTCGGCTCTTATCAAGCCTTACGCATCAAGCATACTGACCGCACAATAGATACTACTTGGATCAAATTACTACCTATTTCACCTTGGAGTGTCTATAGCACCAAAAATACTACCACTATTAGCTACTCTTGGATGGCTAAAAATGCAAAATTAGCGATTGCAGAACTTGCCTACGACACACTGGGAAATCCAAAAAGATTTACTTGGTCAAGTTTAACCTTAACTACCGGTATTTCTGAAAATACGTTAAATAACACCATTCAACTTTTTCCAAATCCAGCCAGTAGTTATTTTGACTTTAAACTTTCAGATGAATCTACTTCTTTAAATGGTTTTATCCAAATAGAAAACAGTATTGGTCAAACGGTTTACAAAGAAGCTATATCGAGCCAAACCGGACGTATTTTCTTAGATAAGATTCAGCACGGAGTCTATTTAGTTCGAATTATGACAGAAGACGGGCGGAGTTTTTACAATCGTCTGATTATTAATTAAGTAATATATTTTATGCGTATTGTTGGCGGTTTATATAAACGAAGAATCGCTAAAATTCCGCAAGGTCTTCCTACTCGCCCAACCACAGAACGCACTCGAGAGGCTCTCGCCAGCATTATCGAAAGCCGCTTAGACCTAAGTGAAGCTAATGTCTTAGATATTTTCTCCGGAACGGGTATGGTTACCTTAGAACTTATTAGCCGAGGTGCTACCCAAATTACATCTGTAGATAAATACGTTGGTTGCCTAAATTGCTTACGACAAAATCTTAACTTGCTGAAAATTAATACAGTCCCAAACTTGATACAGCAAGAAGCTATTCAATTTTTAACGGAAACTACTGAGCAATACGATGTTATTTATGCAGATCCGCCATATAATTGGAATGCTACTGCGGCGATGTTAGAGTTGATTTTTTCCAAAAAACTACTTTCCTCCGAAGGCTTGCTGATTTTAGAGCACATAACTAATGCAGGGTTTGATTTTAGGCCGGAGTTTATTGCCTCACGCAAGTACGGAACTACTGCCCTCAGCTTATTCAGCCCGGTACAGAGTTAGATAGCTCTATACTAATGTTCCGAATAACATCTTTACCAAGATGTCTATTTAAGTTAGTTTGTAACGTTTGTTTTGCGTAGGTTAATTCCGTTTGAATAACAGAATTTTGTACAAAGATTGTCAAATTACCTTGTTTAAAAAGGACAGAGTGAATATCTTGTACCAATCTACTTCCCATCCATTGAGGTAAGTTTTGTGCAATTTGATGCGAAATAAGATTATCGCCCCAGCCTGCTTTTTGCTGCCACAGTTCTATTGCCTCAGCTATAGAATATAAGTTTCTCCCCTTCACCACAGCATAGAATTACACGAACTCCAAATTGATTGTTCAAAAAACGCTTAGTATTTGTTCAATTTAAAGTGAGCAACTCCATTATGGTTGTAGATATGTACTTGATACAAGCCGGGAGGTAGTTCGGTTACGGGAACACTAACAATACCTCCATTTTCCGGAAGTATTACCGACTGAACTTCGCGACCGGAAATATCCATTAAAACAGCTTTTTGCCAGCCGGAAATATTTTGTAAATCAAGTTGTACGGTATGGTTAGCTGGGTTCGGGTACATCTTCACTGACCTACTTACCAAATCCTCTATCCCCACAGCAGTCATTACCACAACAATTTTGGTTGTAGAATCTGAGCAGTTATAGTTTGAGGCGATAAGCGTTACGGTATAAGTTCCGGGAGTAGAATAAGCGTGCTCTGGATTTTCGTTTGCAGAAGTAGTGCCATCTCCAAATTTCCAAAGATATTGTTGTGCATTGGTACTTTGGTTCGAAAAAGTAACCGTTCCTTGGCTGGGTAGCCAAATTGTATCTGCCGAAGCCGTAAAGCCTGCATCTACATTTGTAGTGGCACAGTCTAACAAAATATTTACTACTTTAAGCACTGTATCTGTGCATATTCCGTTACTCACGACCATAAAAACAACTTTTTCGCCGGGGGTTGTGTATGTGTGGGTAGGATTTTGGCTAAAAGAAACATTGCTGCCGTCGCCAAAGTTCCATAACCAGCTACTTGCTCCGGTAGATTGATCTTGGAACGTTACCGATGTATTTATTGGAGCAGAAGCAGGTACGTTAAAATTTGGGTTAAGTAAATTACCAACCGTAATCATCACTGAATCTGTACCGGAGCAACCCTGTGCATTTACGGAAATAACCTTATACAAACCGGTAGCAGTTATTGGTAAAAACTGGTTTGATCCAACGATATTTCCGTTGAGTGTCCATGTATAAGTAGCATTTGAGGTTTGAGCTACCAGAGAGGGCAAGCCTCCTTTGGGGCAAAGCTGACGGTCAGGACCAAGATTTTCGGTTATTTCAGTAATCGTTAAGTCCATAAAGTCTGTTCCAGAGCAGCCGGAGGGTTTGGTAACCACAACGCTATAACGGCCGGGTAAGTTTGGCTGAATAGTTTGGCTTGTGCCTACCGGGATTCCGTCTCTTGTCCAGTTATATCGTGAACCCGGATAGCCTGCATCTAACAACTGCGGAGAAACCCCAGCACAAACAACTTGATTTCCACCCAAATTTACGATCAAATTAGGAACGAGTGTCAGGTTAAATGTATCTCTTCCGGAACAACCGCCGCCATAACTAACTGAAACTATGTATTGTCCAGCTTGATTCGCTGTTAAAGTAGGTGAATTTCCCATAAAATTCCCATCTCGAGTCCATGTAACCGTTGAATTTGGATATTGTGCAACTGAAAGTTCCGGAAAGGGATCTGAATGACATAATGTATCGTCTTGACCAAGTGAAATGGTTACTTGATTTATGACCGTAACTACAAAAGTATCTATACGAGAAAGGCCGCAGCAAGTTGTCGTTTGTAAATGAACGGGATAAGTTCCTGGTGTTGAAAAGGTTACATTTCCAGGATTTTGTTGATTATATGTGGTGATGCTGCCTCCGGGAATCTGCCAAGTATAGCTAAATGCAGTTGCAGTTGTAGAAAAGTTAATACTACTTCCAGCGCAAATAGTAGAAGCCGTTGCGTCAATAATCGGTTTGGGAAATAAAGTATTGATATTGACAAAGTCTGAGTAGGTAAAAGGGATACCGTCTATTCTGAGAACAATGGTTTTGAAGCCAAGTACATCATATTCTACGGATACAGTATTTCCTGTAGCTGATGCTGGATTTCCGGCAAGATTCCACTCAATAATAGCGCCAGTTGCTGTTGTTGATAATTGAATTGGGGCGTTTGTGCATCCGGTGTAAGTTACGGTTATAGGTGCTTCAAGTGGTTCATAGGTAGAGAAATAAAGGGCTGGTACTCCATTTGGGTCTTGGAAGAAAGGTATATTGGGACCTACTACGCCGTTTCCGCCGTTTCCGCCATTTCCGCCGTTTCCGCCATCTCCGCCGTTTCCGCCGGCACCGCCTTCGCAGCCTGAACCTTTTCCGTTGTTTACGATACGGTCATTTCCGCCTTGTCCGCCAAAGCCTCCGCCGCCGCCCATTCCGCCTACACCGCCTTTACCAGCTTTGCCGCCGCCTTCTGTTTGTAGTACACAATCTCGGATTAAGCCACGTGGGCCGGAGTTCCAGCAAAATATTGCAAAGGAGCCGCCGCCGTTTGTACCGGCTGTTCCTTTGGTTCCTGCTTGGCCACCTTCTCCGCCGCCGCCGCCGCCAGCACCGGAACTATTCAGATCTCCAATAGAAAGTATCGTTCCGTGTCCTGGGTCAGGTACACAACCAATAGATCCGCCGCCGCCGCCGCCGCCGCCGCCGCTACCATTAGAGGCATCGGTACCATTTTGGGGGTTAGTGGGATTAAAAAAGCCATTCGCATAAATGCTATCTCCGGCTACGCCGTCAGCACCATTGTTGCCTATCTGGCCGGCTACACCATTTCTGCCCCAGTAAATAGTATCTAAGGAAGGGCAACTTGCTAAGAAAGAGATTATATCTTGGGGTGTTAAGGCGTTATTACAGTAACAGAGGCCATCTGATCCGGAACCGCCTGTGCCAGGTGCAGTACCACTGCCAGGGAGACCGTCTAAACCATCTGGTGCAGAAGCTACATTCGGATCACATAAGTTATTAATATCAATACTACCTGTTCCGCGTTGAGCACCGTTACCGCCGTTACCGCCTGCACAGGAAGTGCCTGACCAACTTTTTCCCCCTAAGCCACCATCTAATGTGAAAGGAGGTAATACAGGGTCTGCTCTACGGCTACCCAGCTTACCATCCTGCCCGGGTGCACCTGCAGCTCCATTTTGACCATTAACGCCATCAATTCCATCGCCACCTTTTCCTGTACGAATTTGGCAGCGAACAATGGAGTAAGCAAAGCATCCATTCAGGTAAATACCATAAACACTTATTCCGCTTGCTGGTGCATTTGCTACGCGAACCCGAACGTCTTGTAGCCGAAAATAAGACCGATTAATGCACTCTATCCCAATAAGTCGGGCTGGATTTGGTTGAACATTTGAGTCATTTCTATAAATTACCGTAGAATCTGCATTTGTTTTTGACCAGCCTGATAATGGTAAGAAGCCGCCCTCAAGCGTTATACTGTCTTTCATTATTAGCGGGTTACTGATTGTATAATTTCCTACAGCTACACGAACAATTGGATTTTGGTTAGAGGCTAACTGGATTCCGTAAATTAAACTGGCTGGATTTGATTTTGTGCCAACTGTACCCGGTGCACCGTTAGATGCTCCTCCCGGGGTTACATATACTATTCCACATTCCTGCGAGTATCCAACATTAAAAACCAATAATACTGCTGCAAGAATAAAATAGAAGTGCTCTCTCATAGTAAATTTACGCAATTACGAAAACAAAGGTACAAGATTTTAAAAACCGTAATTGATTTTGTTTTTGAAATGTTAAAGATAACTAAGCATTGGAAAAAAAAAGTTCCTGAGTTATGTTTGGGGATTTATTAACTTAAATAACTAAGCTATAAGTCTATTTGTTTTTTAGGAAAACAATCGGAGTCTTTTGTTGAATTGTTTGGAGTAACTTATGTAGTCGTTGTGATGTTGCTTTGAGGTTCATTAGGGTTTCTATTTTCTTGATGATAAGCTAAATAACTCTGTAATGCTTCTTGGCCGCCAAGATATTTTTTTAAAATACCCTGATTTGCATTGGGCAAATCAACATAAATAAGGGCATCTAAAACGTTGTTAAAGTCCGGATCTACATTAAATGCGATTAACTTTCCGCCTAATTTCAGATAATGCCGCAATAGAACCGGTATGTGTAACTGACTTCCTTCGATTTCTTCTACGATACGAGAAACTTCATCTAAATTATTAATAACAAATGCGTTATAGAATTCTCGTTTGGTGCGGCGGCTGATTTTATAAGGATGAATCGGGCGTACAAATTGAGTAAATTCTCCACCTATATTGTGATCTGTTAAAAAAGAAACAATAAAATCTTTTGATAGTGGATGAAAATCATTAGAGAGGCTAACCGGTCCAAATAAATAACGATATTTAGGTTCTTTTAAAATAAACTGGCCGATTCCCATCCAAAGTAACATCAGGGGAGCAAATGATTTTTGGTATTCCTCTCTGATGAAAGAGCGCCCCATTTCGAGTGCCGGAGTGAGTTTTGTAAATAAATCAGGTGTTATTTTAAACAATGTAGAGGTATAAAGCCCTGACACACCGTGTGTTTTAATAATTTCATCTGTTTTCCCGATTCTGTAAGCTCCTACAATACAGGATTTTATGGTGTCCCAAATGATTAGGTGGTGATACCAGTTATCGAAGTCATCTAAATCGAGGGAATGTCCTGTGCCTTCACCGGCGTTTCGGAACGTTATTTCACGCAGGCGAGCAATTTCTCGCAGTAATAGCGGGCATTGCTGGGCTTGGAAGCACCACAACTGAAAGTGTGTTTGCTCAATAAGTTTCTGTGTTTCCGGTAAAGTATTGAGTTCATAGCGTAGCCGTTCAACCGGCGTTTCCGAAATAACGGGTGCTGTATTTTTGGGTGGCTGGCGCATCCAGTTTTTGAGGCGTTGCCAACTAAATATTGGCTTTTGATTCCGCGCACCTAATAAATAGGTTTTTGACTTTAAATAATGATTTAGTGCAACGGGATCCTGAATAGTGGCGATTTTTTCGGGCGTAATTATTTTTCCTACCTGATAGCTGATTTTTTTACAGTTCGGATTAACGAACTCTCTTACCAGCAAAGCAGTACGTAGTCTTGGATGAATAATTCCAGCCATCTGAAACAGTAAACTGTTTCGCCCTTCAAAAAATATAGGGACAACACTTGCCTGCGTTTTTTGGATTATTTTGGCAATACTGGGATTCCAGTCTAACTCTTTGATACGACCGCTTTTTAGTTCAAAGGCAGATACCTGACCGGACGGAAACACGCCAACCATACCACCTTGTTTTAGATAGCCAATCAAGGCTTTTAATGGAGCTAAATTGGCCTGAACCGAGGCAGGGCTTTCAAAAGGATCTACTAATATCAGATTATCTCGAAGTTCCTCTATTTTTTCCAATAAAAAGTTCCCGATAATTCTATAATCTGAACGAATCTGGCTCATTAGGCGAAAAAGCAGCATCGCTTCAATACCTCCAAAGGGGTGATTAGCCACAAAAACCACAGGTCCTTTGATTTCCTGCAAAATAGTAATAGTCTCTTGGGGCATTTCAAAAGAAATCCCCAGTAGGTTTAATACTCGTTCGCTAAAATCTCCGGCACTGCTATTTTTATCTCGTGATTCTTCATATATTTGGTTCAATGCCTTGATACCCAGCAGTTGCTCCACCCCCGGTTGAATTAGCCGGTATAAACCTTTTAGCAAAGGAGAAACGGCTATGGCAGATGTGTCCACTAATTTTTGCTCGGAACGTTTCATATTGATTTATAGTAAACGCATCTCACTCACGCAAAAATACTGATTTCTGTTTGTAAAACAAATAGTAACCCAAAATAATAATTTAGGATAACTTAAAAACATAAAAAAGAGATGGATATTATTTGAGAGGTTGTTTAAAAATGGTGTAAAAATTGTTAACGTATTTAATATCACATGGTT
>JAIXKT010000043.1:7427-43259 GCA_026932145.1 Bacteroidia bacterium | reverse complement strand
GTATATTGCTGATTATTAATCAGATAATTAAGCAAGTATGAAAGCCTACCCAACCAACCTAACTGATATTCAGTACGAAGCTATTGAAAAAATAGTAAATGATAACAGGAAAAGAAAGCATCCTTTAAGATGTATTGTAGACGCATTATTGTACATCACCAAAACTGGTGTTCAATGGAGATTGCTGCCTAAAGATTTCCCTAAGTGGCAACTCGTTTATTATTATTTCAGAAAATGGACAGCAGAAGGGCTTATTGAAGAAATACATGATTTTTTGCGTGATAAGTTAAGAAAGGAAAAAGGAAAACATGTTTCACCAAGTCTTGGATTAATTGATAGTCAAACTGTTAAAACTTGTTCTTTCTCGTTATCAAACGGTTATGACGGAAACAAGAAAATTAAAGGAAGAAAAAGACATATTATTACTGACACATTCGGATTTATTATAGCTATTGTGATTCATAACGCTGATATTCAGGACAGAGAAGGAGCTAAATATGTTCTTGAAGAATTAAGATATAAGTACCCTAGATTGACAAAAATATTGGCAGATCAAGGTTATACCGGTAACTTAGCTGAATGGATTTTAAAAAGTTTGAATTACACTTTGGAAATTGTAAAAAAAGTGGCAGGAATTAGTGGATTTAATGTCTTACCCAAGAGATGGATAGTTGAACGAACTTTTGGATGGCTTGGTTTTCAACGAAGATTGGTTAATGACTATGAATTCCACCCCGAATGCAGTACAAGCTTTGTGCACTTAGCTATGATTAGAATTATGCTTAACAGAATAAAAAAATAAATTTTAAACAACCTCTTAGCAAAGCAAAAAAATTATACCTTTGTGGTTACGCATATTAAATACCGGAAAAAATGGAAACTACAAAACTAACTGATGAACAGTTATACCTTGTGTTAGAAGAAGCCTTTCG
The DNA here is from genome assembly GCA_026932145.1 of Bacteroidia bacterium. Lineage (NCBI taxonomy): Bacteria > Pseudomonadati > Bacteroidota > Bacteroidia > Bacteroidia bacterium. The sequence continues at coordinate 42,327 of JAIXKT010000043.1, read as the reverse complement.
CCGAGCAACACACGATAAGGATTTCCGCAATCGGTGCTTAGAGAACCCTAAACATGCAATTCATGAGTTATCCGGCAAGGAACTTCCTGATAATATTGAAATTAGCTTTGTGGAATCCAATAAAGGTAATCATATTGGCCGCGAGTTAGATTTAGACCAACTTGATTCTATTTGCGGCGGAGCTGGGTTTACCACTACTGCTGTAAAAAGAAAACTATGTTTTACCTTACAGTAAATTCTGATGAATTTACTGAACTACAAACGCGAGATTTACCACTATAATCCGGTAACTTGCTCCTACGAAAAAGAAGTACGTGATTGGAAATATTATTTAAAACGAGCAGCATTTTATCTGTCTGCCGGTGTAGGAGTAGCTGTTTTCTGGATAGTTCTGTACTATCTGTTTACAGACAGCAATAGGGAGGCTATGCTACACCACAAGATTAACCAGTTAGAAACAGCCATTGACCAATACAATGAAAAATATACTGAATTAGAGGATGCCGTCGCTGCCTTAGATGCCAAAGATGCTGATTTATACAAGTTTATTCTAAATACAGACCGATTAGATAAAGAAGAAGTTGTTCAGCAAATTACTGATTCTACCCTTAGCGGAGATATTACCAAAGAAGGAATTAATGCTATTGCTGAAAAAATAGATGCTATCCATGCGCAGGTAAAACAGTTAAGTGATAAAAATGCGTTAATTTTAGAACTGACAAAGATGAAAAAGGAGGAATTACGCTCTATACCGGCAGTTCGCCCCATTCAATCAGAGATAATTTGCGGCTTTGGCCAGAAAAACCATCCGATACATAAAACCCAAATGCTACACCACGGCATTGATTTCAAAGCGGCTACGGGCACTCCGGTTCAAGCAGCAGGAGACGGAATCGTCCGTGAAGCAGGCACCAAAAAAGACGGACTCGGAAATGTGGTAATCATTCAACATCGTGCCGGCTATACTTCTGTTTATGCACACCTATCGAAAACCAACGTTTATCCCGGAAAATCCGTAAAACGAGGCGATGTTATTGGCCTATCTGGTAATACAGGGCTAAGTAAAGGCCCACATCTACACTTTGAAGTGCTAAAAAATAATGTCTATATTGACCCGTTAGACTTATTTTTACCCGACATGAACCCCAAAGAATACCAAGAAATGAAAGCTATTGCAGAAAAATCTATTGAATCTTTTGACTAACCTTCAATAGCTTGGTATGGTCTGGCAAAATAAATCCCTAAGCCAAGCAATATTGCTAAGACCAGAAAAAAAGCTCTAAGCGAAAAACTATCACGCTCATTATCAGAACTATTCAGGCTATAAACAAACTTATCTTCAATATTCACGAAGGCATTTTTGGGGGAAGTTGTGAGTGCTAAGGTTTGTTCATTAAAATATTTTTTGATTGGCTCAAAGCCGCTTAGCTGAGTCTTTGACAGAACTGGATCTCCGGTATTCAAAATATTCGGGATAAATCCTCCCTGCTCTGTACCAACAGCAACTGTCCAGATGATAGCTCCATCTTGCTTGAATCTATACAATATAGAAGCATAATTTTCTGGTTCTACTTCACCATCAGAGATAATAATAATGTTTGCTGCTTTTTCATTTTTTTGAGTAGCTGAAACAGTTCTTTTGTGCGCCAATAGCAAGGCTTGCCGCAGTTGAGCAGGCCCGGCAGCAAGTTCCTGCCCTGTAATTAGGTTGGTTAGCTGAATAGCCGCTGCACGGTCATGCGTTAAGGGAACCTGAACCAGAGCACTATTGCTAAACAAGATTACCCCGATCCTTGCCCCTGCCATTCGTTTTATGCTTGCTACAATAGCTTCTTTTGCTACCGAAATTCGGTTATGCGCAACGTCTTGGGTTTGCATACTTGCTGAAACATCCAACAAATACCACACAATCCTATCTGCTTGTTTATCACCTACTTTTTTTATATTGATGACTGGCTCTATCCATGCGAGTAATAATGAAACGAAAAGAAGCCCTCTCAGTAAGGTGCGCACAAGCGGAAAAGCGAGTCGAGTATTTTGCGGCAACCAGCTTAGAATGCCTAAGTGCCGTTTATGCAGCAAAAATAGCACCCCGCCAGCTAAAATAGCTAAACCCCAAGCAACAGCTATCCATTCAGGGTGCGCAAATTTCATATAGAAAACTTTAAATCTCTTCCAAACTCATTTTTGCCTTAAAGAGTTTAGAAGAGATTTCTAAAAAAACATTAAAAAGTTTTATTTAGGTGGGTTAGATTTGGGAGGGTTAGCCGGCGGAATTACCAATTTCTGTAAACCACCACTTTGAAGTTGCTTAGTTGGTGTACCGTTAGAAGAAATTTTCTTTAAGGTATTAGCACTTTCTTTTCCGCCCACAACTTGCAGCGGCTTGTTTTTCTTTTTGGAGGAATCCTGAGCAGCAAACATTGGAGCATCAGTACCAAAACTTATCTCCTGATTAAATGTTGGGTTCGTAGCTGCTAATGTGTAGGTATTTGTGTGAATATAGGAAGAATCTGATACCTTAGTTTGAGTAGATTTAGTCAAATTGGGAGCGATAACCAACGCAACAACAGACATTAGCTTAATCAGAATATTTAAAGACGGGCCGGAGGTATCTTTAAACGGGTCTCCAACGGTATCCCCAATAACGGCAGCTTTATGTGGGTCTGATCCTTTGTAGAATTTTTTTCCGTTAATGATAACACCTTCTTCAAAGCTTTTTTTAGCGTTATCCCAAGCTCCGCCGGCATTGGATTGGAATATTGCCATTAAAACGCCTGTAACGGTGACTCCGGCTAACAAACCGCCCAATGACTCTGGGCCTAACAGAGGAAAGTAAGCAACTACAACCGGCACAATGACGGCCAACAGCCCCGGCGCAATCATCTGACGGACGGCTGCAACCGTAGATATTTCAACACATCTACCATACTGGGCTACACCGTCTGCTTTGTGAAATATTTCTTGGTCAGCAGCAGTCCACTGAGAAAGCTCTTTGCCTTCATTTTTTTTCATTACTTTAATAGCGTTCGCAAGAGCCGGAATTTCTCTAAACTGGCGGCGTACCTCTTCTATCATAGCCATAGCGGCTCTGCCTACGGCGTTCATCGCCATTGCAGAAAAAACAAAAGGCAACATACCCCCTATAAACAAGCCAGCCATAACATTTGCCTTAGAAATATCTATTGTTTTGATATTGGCAGAAGTCATAAAAGCTCCAAAAAGAGCTAATGCCGTTAAAGCGGCTGAGGCAATAGCAAAACCTTTTCCGATAGCGGCAGTAGTATTTCCTACCGAATCCAATTTATCAGTGCGGCTACGTACTTCCTTAGGAAGGTCTGACATCTCTGCAATACCTCCGGCATTATCGGAAATCGGACCATAAGCATCAACAGCAAGTTGTATGCCCGTAGTAGCCAACATCCCTACTGCTGCAATAGCAATACCGTACAAACCACCAAAATGAAAAGCTCCAATGATTGAAATAGCAATTAACAAAACAGGAATTGCCGTGGACATCATCCCAACACCTAATCCAGCGATAATATTAGTAGCCGGACCGGTAGAAGATTGACGAACGATAGAAAGCACGGGGGTACGTCCTGTAGCAGTATAATATTCGGTAACAACGCCCACTAAAACACCGGCCACCAAACCAATAACTGTGGCGATAAAAATACCCGTTGAAGTATATTGCGTAAATTCACCCGCTGCGTTATACAATGGATCGTTGTATCTCCATGATTCAGGAAGCATCCACTTGATAATGAACCATGATGCAATTAGCATTAGGCCGGCTGCGCCAAAACTACCAATATTCAAAGCCATTTGCGGGTTACCACCTTCTTTTACTCGAACAAAAAAAGTACCTATTATAGAAAGAATAATTCCGATACCGCATAAAACTAACGGAAGCATTACCGCAGATAAACCACTAAAATTATCTACAAAGTCAGAGCCGATGAATGCAGCACCCAACACCATTGTGCCAACAATAGCGCCTACATAGGATTCAAACAAGTCTGCACCCATACCGGCTACGTCGCCAACGTTATCACCAACGTTATCGGCGATAGTAGCTGGATTTAAGGGATGATCTTCAGGGATACCGGCTTCAACTTTTCCCACTAAGTCTGCCCCTACGTCAGCCGCTTTTGTATAAATACCGCCGCCTACACGCGCAAACAACGCAATAGAAGATGCCCCAAAGGAAAAACCGGTAACAATAGTTATTACTTTATTGACGGAAGCTGCGCTTTCAAGTCCGTAAATGCTTCCAACAACCAAAAAACTCAGCCCAAGTCCTAATACTCCTAAACCAACTACCCCCATTCCCATAACAGAGCCACCGGCAAAAGCAATTTCTAAGGCTTTACCAAGTGATTGGCGTGCAGCAGAAGTAGTACGGTAATTTGCCTGAGTGGCTACCGACATCCCAATGTAACCGGCAGTAGCAGAGCAAGTTGCACCAAGTGCAAAACAAATTCCGATAACCCAAGAAGAATGCTCATTATTTGCTGTAACACCTAATAAAACAGCTACACACAAGACAAATATCGCTAATACCTGATATTCAGCTTTTAAAAAAGCTAATGCTCCCTCTGCGATATAACCCCCTATCTGCTGAATGCGCTCTGTACCCGGATCTTGAGTCTTAATCCATGCCGCCTTCCATAGCGTATAGAGCAAAGCAAGCACCCCAAAAATAGGAACGCCAAACAATATAACTTTATCCATAAATGTAGTTTATGTAAGATTTGGGACAAAGATACAAATTACAGTGTCATTTTTGGGACAAACTGTCGTTTTTTGCCTTAAAATCACAGTTATTTCAAAACTATTCTAAAATCCACAAACCACCATCTATAGAATGATATTATTATTCTCAATTTGGAAAAGTTTATCAAAAACCATAAAAATATTAAAACCTAATTCTCTTTCTATAAAAAGGGAACATTTTATCTTGTTAAGCTGTTTGGATTAATATAGACATATTGTATTTATGCAATCAACAACTGTAAAGACTACTTTTTCAGACCTTATTAACTCAGAAAAACCGGTATTGGTAGATTTTTTTGCTACATGGTGTGGACCCTGTAAAATGATGTCTCCAATTCTGGAAGAGTTAAAGAATACTGTAGGGGATAGTGCTTCTATCGTTAAAATAGACGTAGATAAGAATCCGGCTATTGCACAAGCATATCAGATACAGGGAGTTCCAACTCTTATTTTGTTTAAAGATGGCCAGATTAAATGGCGGCAGTCCGGAGTTGTATCTGCCGCACAACTGCAAACTATCATTCAACGCTTTGCTTAAAAAGTTAAAAAGTATTAAAAAAGGCTGCCTGATTATCAGGTAGCCTTTTTAGTTTAAGATTCAACTTCTATTTTTAGAACTTATACCCTAAACGGATTCCGGTCAAAACGGAAGGAGTTAAATTAAAAGAGCTTGCTCCTTGGGAGGTTACTACGGTGTTTGTTCCGCTAGCATCTTTGGTAGTACGCTCTATTTTAGAGGCTTTGGAGGCTACAAATCCCCAACCAAATTCGGCACCTAAGTAAACATTGGGGATGAAGTAAAAGTCTGCTCCGGCAACTCCCCGCACCCCAAAGTCAAAACCGCCTCTGGCACCGCCATTTGCCCAACCTCCTTTGTAATCAATAGAGAGGTCTTTTACATAAGCACTGCCATCGCTATTTTCGGTTTTTTGGGAAGCAGAACGAATTCCGATTAGTAAGTCTGCGCCCACATAGGTAGATAGCCTGTTAGTTCCAGCAAAGTGTTTTTCAAAGCCGGGCATTAAGGAGATACCCATAGAACTTTGTTTAGCAGTGCCCGTTGCGCCGGAACCATCCGGATTCTCGGCAAAGTTGTCCCGTGTATTTGATGCAGAAATATTTAACCCTGCTCGAATAGCCATAGAAGAACTCAAAAAATAACGACCCCGAATCTGGTTCATTCCATTATTTAACGAAAATGGATTCCCTGAACTCGCTCCACTTCCATGAAATAAACCTAAGTTAAATAAATTCAGATTTATTTCCGCAGTAATACTTCCTGCATCCGGCTTCATTGAATTGTCGGATTCTTGTGCTAACGCTCCTTGTGCTAAACAAGCAGCAAACACCATTGCTAAAAACGATTTTTTACTCATAAAATGTTTTTTTAAGATAAAATAGAAGTAACAAAAATGATACCAATTTTTGACAAAACCATACCAAGTTATCAACACAAGAAGTGCCGTCGGTAGGTAGTATCCCTTTTTGTTAAATTCATCGGATTTTGGATAAAGCCGATTTAACAATCCTTTGCTAAAAAGATAAATAAGCAGTTAGTTATCTCCCTGCCAAATATCCATAAAAAACTTACTGAAAATCAAGACATTAACGTTATCGGAACTTTCTGCGCAGAATAGCTATTTATAAACCAATATAAAAGTTTTTTAAGGTTTAATATTATGGCAATAAAAACAGTGGAATTGGTGGCAAGCCCAAGAGAGCCGCATTATGTAGGCGATGGGTTTAGGGTTCATAATTTTATTCCAAGCCTCCCCCCTTTAAGTATGCAACGGATGAGCCCGATTATTATGTTGGACTATAATGCTAAATTTTATTTTCCCCCAAGTGAAACTCCAAGGGGAGTTGGGGTACATCCGCATCGGGGCTTTGAAACAGTAACTATCGCGTACAAAGGAAGGATAGAACACCACGATAGTAGTGGCGGTGGTGGCATTATTGGCGAAGGTGATGTACAATGGATGACGGCAGCAAGCGGCGTACTTCACAAAGAATACCACGAAAAAGAATGGAGCAAAAAAGGCGGCGATTTCCAAATGGTGCAACTTTGGATTAATCTACCGGCAAAAGATAAAATGACCCACCCAAAATATCAAGCTATTGAAAATACCAAAATGAATCGCTATATCCTGGATAATAACGCCGGTGAAATTGAAGTAATAGCAGGTAACTATAAAGGAGTGGAAGGTAATGCCACAACATTTACACCTTTACATCTGTTTAATGCTAAAATAAAAAAAGGAACGACAGCAAATTTTAATTTTCCTAAAAACTTTAATACAGCATTACTGGTAATTGAAGGCAGCATCGTAGTAAATGATACCGAAAATGCGCCCACAGATAATTTTGTTTTAATGAAAAATGATGGCGAAGATTTTAGCGTTAAAGCAACAGAAAACGCAATAGTATTGGTATTAAGCGGGGAGCCTATCAATGAGCCAATTGCCGCCCACGGACCTTTTGTAATGAATACACGCCAAGAATTAATGCAGGCATTTAATGACTTTAATCAAGGTAAATTTGGCTATTTAGAAGACTAATCTTTGGGTTATTTGCCCAAAAAACTTGATTAACACTTTACTATCCTACCTAAATTTTAGATAGCTTGATTTTAAGGATAATACCCGCAAAATTAATTACTTAATTATCATTCAGCAAGTTATACATTCATGTATTCTGAACAATAATTAACTTTATACCTATTTTTAGGTATTTTTGCGCCTTAGCAATAAAGATTAATAATCTTTACGCTTATAACTAAGGTGTGAAGTTACTTCTTTTTTGCCAACTTTTATTCTATCATATTTTTTGAACCCAATTTATGCTCCTTCTTTTACACTTAATATACCAATAATATGCATAAAAAACGCTTCTACCTAAATGCTTATAGCTGGATTTTTATTTTGATGTGTTTTGGGAATTTACTGTTTGCGCAGCAAAGAGGAGTTCTTACTGGTGTTGTGCAGGATGCGCAGGCTAAAGATCAAAAACTAATTGGGGCAACTGTTATTTTGAGAAATGCTACTGATTCAACCCAAATAGCGGGTATTCAAACGGATACCGTAGGTCGCTTTTCAATTCAGATACCCAAAGGAGATTCATGGTTATTGAACGTACGTTATGTAGGTTATCTATCTTATTGGCAGCTCATTAAGCGCTCTGAAATAGGAAAACCAATTATTATTCGCCTAAGCCAAGACACAACAATTCGTCAAGGTGTTGTTATTGAAGAGAGGCAAATTCGCGTTCAGCAAAAAGAAGATACCGTTGAATATCATGCTGATAGCTATAAAACGAAACCGGATGCAAATGTGGAAGATCTTGTAACCAAGATGCCGGGTATTACCAATGAATCCGGAACTATCAAGGCACAAGGAGAGGTTATTAAAAAAGTAACAATTAACGGGCAAGATTTTTTCGGCGATGATGCCACAATGGCACTTCGGAATCTACCTGCCGAAATCGTTGATAGAGTTCAAGTATATGACCGTGCGAGCGACCAATCGTCATTCACCGGCTTTGATGACGGAAATTCCACCAAAAGCATTAATATCATCACGAAATCTGCAAAAGATCAAGGAACTTTTGGGAAAGTATATGCCGGTGGCGGCTCTGATGACCACTATCAAGCTGGAGCGAACATCAATTTATTTAAACAGAAACGGCGTTTTTCTGTATTGGGGATGAGCAACAACATAAACCAGCAGAATTTTTCGATGCAAGATTTAACCGGAGCCTTAGGTGGTGGCGGTGGCTATATGATGGGCGGTGGTCCTATGCGCCCATCCGGTGGGCCACCGCCAAATCACGCCAGACCCTCTAACCCATTTAACCCAGAAGCCTCATCCCCAAGTGAACTTTCTAACTTCTTGTCAAGCCCACTAAGCGGAATATCAACCAGCCATGCAGTAGCCTTAAACTATGGCAATAGCTGGAAAAAAATCGCTTTTGCAGGAAGTTATTTCGGCAGTTATATTAAAAATAATGCAAACCAATCGCTGAATCGCTCTTTCTTCTCAACAGGTGATTCTGCCTTGACATACCAAGAGTTAATGTCCCAGATAACTGATAATCAAAATCATAGAGCAAATGTTCGAATAGATTTTCAAATAGATTCACTTAATTCAATTATTTATACCGGCAAAGTTGCTTGGCAGCAAAGCCATACTAATACTGGTACAATAGCCCAAAATCGCTTCCCTACCCAGCTACTTAGCACTTCTTCAAATCATTCAGATGCATTACTGAATGCTTTTTCACAATCTCATTCTTTATTATGGAGAAAAAAATTCTCACTTAGAGGTAGAACACTTTCTGTATTAATGAATTGGGACGGTAGCCAAAAACCTTCAAAAAATACACAAACAACCCAAAATCACTTTTATTACCAAAACACAGATTCTGTGTATGCAACCACATGGCCCAAAGAAGGAGACCTTACTTCCCAAAGCCCTACAATGAACATTACTTATACAGAACCGATAAAATCCTGGGGATTATTACAACTTTCTGCTCAATCTGCTTTAAATAATAACTTTAACAAAGCGACAACTTTCATTAGTCAGTCAGATTCCGTTATAGCTAAAGCCATTGACACCACACTTAGCAATACATATTCTTTAAATTTTGATAAGCATACTTTTGGTAGTACAGTTCGGTTTAAAAACACCAAATACACCGGCTTTTTTGGCCTAAACTACCAAGCGAGTGTTTTAAGTGATCGCCAAGATTTCCCTAACCAGAATGCGAACCAGCGGATTTATCATAACATTTTGCCCAACGCTATGGTAAATATTAAGTTTTCAGCGAATAGTAATCTTCGTTTGGTGTATCGTACAATGCTCAACCAACCGGGATTTCAGCAGATGCAGGAGCTTTTAAATAACGCTAATCCGGTAATGCTTTCTATCGGAAATAGAGATTTAAAGCCGGAATTTACCCACTTTCTGGTTGCAAGATATGGCTACACCAATCCCAAAACCGCGAAGAGCTTATTCTTCTTTTCAATGTTTCGGATAGTGCAAAACTATGTTGGAAGCCAGACTATTTTTTCCTCTAATGAACCTACTATAGTGCGTGGATTAACAGTTCAGCCAAATGTGCAGCTATCATTACCTCAAAATTTAAGCGGATATCGTTTTTTCCGTTCGATGCTTACCTATGCTTTACCGGTTATTCCTATTAAATGTAACTTAAACCTAAATCTTTCGCTGGCATACACACGCACGCCCGGCTTGCTAAATACCAAACAGAATTTTTCTACCAGCTATACAATTACCTCTGGAGGAGTTTTGAGTTCAAATATTTCTGAAAAAGTAGATTTTACTTTGTCGGTATCTCCGTCTTATACAATAGCATTGAACCAGCTTCAGCCGAGCCGAAATAACAATTATTTTTCTTCTATAAATAGCTTACGTGCAAATGAATTGGTTTGGAAACGTTTTGTGCTCAGTCAGGAAGTAGCTCATACAGCTTATTTTGGGCTTTCTCCGGGCTATAACCCCCAGTTTTGGCTAATTGGTTTAGGCTTTGGAACACAATTTTTCAAAAATAACGCCGGTGAACTGAAACTTACGGTATTTGATGTGTTAAAACAAAATAACGCTGTTTCCAGAGTTGTGTCAGATGTCTATGTGGACGATATTCGGACCAATGTTCTTACACGCTATGTAATGCTTACGTTTACGTATCGGTTACGAAAATTTAATACCCCTCAGCAGCCCGGATAAAAATTAAAAATTAAGATTCTTCCTGTTCTTTATTTATACATGCCTCTAACTCGCTTAGTTCTATAAACTGTTGGTCTCTAAATTTTTCTAATTTGCTGTAATTGTAGGTAACTTCATCGTATTCAGCTACAAAGTCAAGCCACCATTTGGGTATTTCGTCTTTGATAGATTCATAAATTTTGGTGGCTTTGCGATTAAAATCGTCTGTAACTCGATGCGCCATCGGGCAATTTTTATGGTCAAGAAAAATTTTAATTTCTTGTTGTGAAGCACTGATTAAAACCGGATAAAGCATACAACGAATTGGTTTAGAATTGGTTTCCTCGAGTTCACAACGATAATTGGTATCTAAAAATGGGCAAATACCTACTTTTAGCAGGTAAATGTCATTATTTTTATATTTAACAATATTGCAATATTGTTCGGCAAATTTAGATAGACTTAGGTTCAGTTTATTGGCTACATATTCAGCTTCACCTGGTAAAAACAAGGTGATTTCGTTTTTTTCACATGAACCTCCACATAGAACACATAGGTCTAACATCATTCCGTCAAAACTGTTATGAATAGTTTCAAAGTCAATCGCCATAGTTAATTGGATTTAAAAGTTATTAATAGGCAGAGAAAGTTTGCCTTTGCGTTATTCACATAACGCTGAGCAAACTCTCACCACCAAAAACAAAGTTAGCTAAAAAAGGGAACTACGACAGGATTTGTAGAGATATATTCCTAAAAAGCCAATAGTGCTGCTTTAAGATGTAATCAGCTATTCAAAAACCTTAGTTCCTTCGGTGCAGTTTTGGCACATAGGGATATTTTTTCTGCCGGATAAAATAGTTCTTCTAAATGATAGATAGTTTTCATTACGCCAAATTTCCTGAATTGTTTTTTGTGGGAAATTTCCCATTAGATAGGCAGCGTCTTTATCAAAGCAGCAGGGGAGTATTTTTCCATCCCAAGTAACCTCCATGCCTTGCCAGAGCCTCCAGCATTGGTTTTCTAACCTATTTTTGATTTGGTATTTTCCATTGGGTAGTTTTCGGTAGCGGCTGTATTTTTCTTGGGTTGGGATGAGGGCGTTACCATTTTCATAGTCATAAATTTGAGCCGTTTTAATCAAGACGGCATCTACATTTAGCTTTTTGCCAAGATTATGTACAGCGTCAATTTCATGTTCATTGGTTCTGAAAACGATGAATTGGAGTAGGATATAAGGAGTTTTTGATTTAAGTTTTTGTTTCCACGCGATTACATTTTGGATACCGGTTAGCACTTTTTCGAGGTTTCCACCGATTCTATATTTTTGGTATGTTTCTTGGGTCAGGCCGTCAAGGGAGATAATCAGGCGGTGCAATCCACTTTCTACAGTTTCACGTGCGCGGGTATCATCCAAAAAATGGCCATTTGTGCTGGTGGTAGTAATGATATTTTGGGAAGCAGCATATTTAACGAGGTCTAAGAATTGTGGATTCAAATAGGGTTCTCCTTGAAAGTACAGTAGCAAATAGCATAGATTTGGGTGTACTTCATCAATAAAGCGTTGAAACAAAGCAGGGTCCAGCATACCGCTTGGCCGCGTAAAAGAACGCAGGCCGGAAGGGCATTCCGGACATCTTAAATTGCAAAAATTGGTAGGTTCAATCCCGATAGAGGCAGGATTCCCCAGATGAATAACCCGCTTTAAAACCCTTGAAAGATGAAAAGAAAGAAACAACAGACAATAATTCCACGCCTTCCGGAAAGTAAGGTGAGTAAGGAATAGCTTTAGTTCAAACCAACGCATTAGTTAGACAAAACTACAAGATATTTCTTGTATAAAAATATAATTTTTATAGATATTTGATTTATTGGGTTTCGATTTATCCATTCATTTAAACCCCCGAAATCCGCTAAAAATACTTCGGTAAAGACTTAGGATTAAGTAGTTATTTTCCATAAGCCCAAAGAACTTCTGATAATCAGATAATTAAACAACCCGAAAGGTTTCTATTTGAAATGTTTTTCACTCTTCCCGAAATCCAATCGTGGTTTTTTTGTTTTTACTTTTGCAAAAACGCAAGCTGCTGGTATAAAATACAAACAGCAGACATAAAGTAGATTAGTTGCGCCCAAAACTTTTATGATAAGCTACATCAGCAAAAAAGAAATAAACAAAGGAGAAGAAGTCAGAGCCTTAGATATTAGAGAACCTACCTTTAACTTTATTAAAACCAATCTTCCGGATTTTGATAAAGAACACTATATTTCCCTTGCCGAGCTAAATCATTACAGAAGACTTTATTTGACCTTTTTGATAGAACAAGAAAAAGGTGATTTAGCTGCTATTGATAAAGATGTGATGCAAGCCATCAAAAGTAACTCTATTCTCTCAGAAAACATACAAGAAGAAATTGATGCGAAACTGACGCTTGGCCAGCGAATAGCTGATAAGGTAGCATCATTTGGCGGTAGCTGGTTATTTATCATTTCATTTTTTCTTTTTATTTTAATCTGGATGGTTATAAACATTTGGGCTTTGACGGCAAAAGCCTTTGATCCCTATCCGTTTATTTTGCTTAACCTTGTGCTTTCATGTTTGGCTGCTATTCAAGCTCCCATTATTATGATGAGCCAAAATAGACAAGATCAAAAAGACCGGCAAAGAGCTGAACACAACTATAAAATAAACCTAAAAGCAGAATTAGAAATAGAACTACTAAGTGAAAAAATAGACCATCTTCTGATTCATCAAAACAGAAGACTCTTAGAAATTCAGGAAGTCCAAACAGATTATTTGGATGATTTAATGAAAGAGGTCAAGAAAAACAGGCAATAAATCCCAAAACCCAGTTTTAATTAAATTATCTATCAACAATTCACAACGGAGTAATATTTTGCCGATTGTGAAAAAAAAACGGCTACTTAGCCCCAAATATCTCCAAGATAAACGCTTTCTTAGATGATGCTGCTAATAAGAGAGCATTTGAATTTGTAATTTTGCACCCATAAGCATCATGTCATTACCAAATTCTGTTGAAGAATTGTATCAACAATACATTGGCGAGCGGCAAATAACCTACTTGTCGCAGGCTGAGTTTGAAAAATTACTGCTGATTTTTCCTCCGTTATTAATTACAATGGCAGACGGTTTTGTGGATACAACAGAGATGCTGCATATAAACCGCCTCATCAAAGAAGCCTGCTCCGGAAACACAGCCATCAGTGCAGATGACTTAAAGCAGGAATTCAAATATTTGCTACGAAGTGCCAATAAATGGAAGCCAGCCTTTGTTAATGTCTTAAAACAATACATTCGGCAAAACCAGTATGAAGTAATTGTCATGCACATGATGGTTGCAGCCGCCGGAGTTAGTACCGGAAGCATCAAAAACAACATCTTGTACGGAACAAGCAATCCGCTGTTAAAAATTCCCTTGAACCTATTAGGCGGGCTGATTTCGCCTGATTCCAATAAAACATTCTTTGCTGCCGAAGAAAAAGATGCTATTTTAGAGTTAGCTAAGGATTTAGAAATCATTGATTTGCCGCAAGTGCAGCAACTCTTGACTGACCTAAACGCCTCTTAATCACTGGTGTCATCCGCAAAATTATCGGTTGTTATCATTACCAAAAACGAGGCTCGTAACATAGCACGTTGCCTTGACACGGCCATTCCGGTAGCCGATGAAATTCTGGTCGTAGATTCATTCAGCACAGACAACACTATAGAAATTTGCACCCAATATAAAATTCGATTTGTTCAGACCCAATGGCAAGGCTATACCCAGACCAAAAATTATGCAAATTCATTAGCTCAATATGACTGGATACTATCATTAGATGCAGATGAAGTATTAGATAAATCACTGCAAGATAGTATTTTAGCGGAAAAATCTAACTCCTTTCCGGCAGAAGGATATTCTATCCGGAGGCTACCTTATTATTGTGGAAAGCCCATTTATTATTCCAATTGGAATCCGGATGTTAAGGTTCGGCTTTTTAATAGAACCAAAGCGCAATGGCAGGGAGCTTTTATCCATGAAACAATTGTATTTTCAAAACCCTTAAAACCAGCATTACTTTCTGGGCTTTGCCACCACTTCACGATGCACAGCATTGAAGACCACCTAAATACAATCAATCGCTTCACTACCTTGCAGGCATTGGAGCGAATCAAACAAAACCAAAAAACGACGTGGATAGACTTTACCATAAAGCCTCTATTTGAGTTTTTTAAATCTTATTGGATAAAAAAAGGGTTTTTAGATGGCCGTTACGGACTTATCATCAGTATGATGAACGCATACAGCCGTTTCCTAAGAGCAGCTAAGGTTTATCAACTGCGGAACTCTTCAACGCCTAAGTAAACTATCCAAAGGTCAGTATTTTTATTTTTTATAAAAATACTTTTCAATTCAATAATCTGTTACAAAATGCAGTATTTTTTAGGATAGGAGTTGATTTTTGGTTAAAAAAAAGAAAATAATTCAGATTAGGCTGTAAGCCAAAAGTAAACATTTATTAATTTTGGCCATTTTGGGAGTAGTTGATAATTCAACTATTCTCGGATAGAATTGATAGAATAGATATTCATGAAACTAACGCTTTCACAGATTGCGCAGATAACCGGTGGGATAGTAGAAGGTTCAGATTCGATTGAGGTTTGCCAGTTAGCCAAAATAGAAGAAGCCCAAACAGGTTCCCTAACGTTTTTACATAATCCAAAGTATATTCCTTTTTTATACACAACGCAGGCTTCGGCAATACTTATAAATCGAGATTTCGTCTTAGAAAGATCTGTAGAAACCGCTTTAATTCGTGTTCCCAATGCGTATGCAGCATTTACGCAATTATTACAGTTAACTTCGGAGGATTTAACTGAAAACTTATCCGGCATTGAGCAACCTTGTTATATAGATCCTACTGCTCAAATTGGCCTAAATTGCTATATTGGTGCGTTTAGCTATATCGGGCCAAATGTTGTTATTGGCTCAAACACCCAAATTTATCCGCATACTTATTTGGGACGCGGGGTGCAAATTGGAAACAATACTCGCATACACTCAAACACTACAATTTATCAAAACTGCCATATCGGAAGCCACTGCATCATTCACAGCGGCGTAGTAATTGGTTCTGACGGCTTTGGCTTTGTGCCCAGTGCAAACGGAAGTTTTCAAAAAATCCCCCAAATAGGAATTGTTCTGATAGAAGATAATGTAGAAATCGGTGCAAATACCTGCATAGATAGAGCCACTTTGGGAGAGACCCGAATTAGAAGCGGTGTAAAAATTGATAATTTAGTTCAAATTGCCCATAACGTTGATGTTGGAGAAAATACTGTTATTGCAGCGCAAAGCGGCATTTCCGGCAGCACTAAGTTAGGCAAAAACTGCATGATAGGCGGCCAAGTTGGTATTGTAGGCCACTTAAATATAGCTGACGGAACTCAAGTAGGTGCACAGTCAGGGATTAGCAAATCTATTAAAAACACTGGAAAAGCAATGCGCGGCTCACCAGCCCAAGATATAAAACTCCAGCTTAAAATAGAAGCCCTAATCCGTAACTTACCGGACTTATTTGAGAAAGTTTCCCGCTTAGAAAAATTAGTTCAACTTCAGGAATTAGAAAAAAATCAGTAACCTTGCAGCCAGAATGTACGAGAAGCAACATACTATATCCGGTGAAGTTCAGTTAAGTGGAAAAGGGCTGCATACGGGTGCGCCTGTAACGCTGACTATTTGCCCGGCAGATGAAAATCACGGTATCGTTTTCTGCCGCACAGATATTGCCGAAAACCCAAGCGTTCGGGCTGATATTGAGAACGTTGTTGATTTATCTCGAGGGACGACCATTGCACATGGTGAAGCTAAGGTTCATACCGTAGAGCATATCTTAGCAGCCCTTGCAGGCCTCCAAATAGACAATGCACTTATTCAGTTAGATGGCCCGGAGCCACCAGCCTTAGACGGAAGCTCCCGACTTTTTGTGGACGCTATCCGCCAAAAAACGACCATTATAGAGCAAAAAGCTAACCGTGAGTTCTACGTTATAGACCAACCCGTTCAATATACCGAAGAAGACAGAGGTGTAGATTTAGTTGCATTACCAATGGACGACTTGCGAATTACGGTAATGGTTGATTATGACTCAAAAGTACTTGGCCCACAGCACGCAACCCTCATACACATAGAAGACTTTGTAGCAGAAATTTCAAATTGCCGTACTTTTTGTTTTTTACATGAATTAGAAGCATTATTAAATGCCGGCCTAATTAAAGGAGGCGATTTAAATAATGCTATTGTGATAGTAGATAAAGAAGTTCCACAAGAGCAATTAGATCATTTAAGTAAATTATTCAACCGCAGCGTAGAAGTAGCTAGTCAAGGAATTTTGAATAACATAGAGTTACGTTTTTCAAATGAGCCGGCACGGCATAAACTACTTGACTTAGTAGGAGACCTAACGTTATTAGGAGCACCCTTAAAAGCTCAAATAATAGCGACTCGCCCGGGGCACGCAGCCAACGTAGCCTTTGCCAAAAAAATTCGTTCGTTAATTAAGCAGAAAAAAATAACCCGAAAGTTTCAGCAAAATCATGTAGAAGGTTTTGTCTTTGATATTCAAGCTATTCAGCGAATATTACCCCACCGTTACCCGTTTTTGCTGATAGACAGAATTTTAAACTTTGATGAAAAAACCATTGAAGGGATTAAAAATGTAACTATCAACGAACCTTTTTTTGAGGGGCACTTTCCCGGAAATCCAATTATGCCCGGTGTATTACAAATGGAAGCAATGGCGCAAGTGGGCGGTATTTTGCTACTGAATATTATTGAATCACCGCAAGATGTGTGGGTGTATTTACAAGGAATTGAAAAAGCTCGGTTTAAACGTCCCATTGTACCCGGCGACCAAGTGCTGTTCAGAATAGAGTTACTTGCCTTGCGTATGGGCATTTGCAAAATGCAAGGAAAAGCTTTTGTTGACGGTAAAGTAGTTTGTGAGGCAGAGTTAACAGCCGGAATAATCAGAAAAACACCATGATACCGACACAGCATCCACAAACATCATATATCCACCCAAGTGCAGAAATTGGGCAAAATGTTACGATTGAACCATTTGTCGTAATTCATGAAGACGTTATCATCGGTGATAATACATGGATAGGATCTCATGTAGTAATTTATAGCGGTACCCGAATCGGGCAAAACTGTAAAATATATCCCGGAGCTGTCATTGGCGCAAACCCCCAAGACTTAAAATATCAAGGAGAATATACCACTACCGAGATCGGAAATAATACTACTATCCGAGAATGTGTAACTATTAACAAAGGAACTTCTGCTAATGGCAAAACGGTTGTGGGAAGTAATGTTCTGTTAATGGCTTATGTACATATTGCTCACGATTGTATCATCGGAAATAATGTAATTTTAGCTAATGCTGTTAATTTTGCAGGGCATATAGAGGTCGGTGATTTTGCCGTAGTTGGCGGGATGTGCGCGGCACACCAATTTACGCACATTGGCCAGCATGTAATGATTTCAGGTGGGTCTTTGATTCGTAAAGATGTTCCGCCATTTGTTCGGGCAGGAAGAGAGCCAATTCGTTTTGAAGGCATAAATACAGTCGGCCTTAAAAGACGTACCGTTAGCACTGAAACAATAAAACAACTTCAAGAAATATACAAGATACTGTATATGAGCGGATTAAATGTTTCTCAGGCAGTTAATTTACTTTCTGAGTGGCCTCAAACTCCAGAGCTTATAAGTATTACAGATTTCATTAACCAATCTAAGCGCGGGATTATGAAGTCTTATTATGGCCCGTCATACTGATGATAGAAATAGCAGCGCACAATCTGGGATATCAGTACGGATACCGTTGGATACTCAAAGAAAGTGAGTTACAGATTTCAGCAGGAGATACTGTTAGCATCTTAGGAAAAAATGGAGCGGGAAAGTCCACACTACTTCGGTTGTTAGCAGGGGCTTTTACACCAAATTATGGCGATATTTCACTAAAACATGAACATGACGGAATACTTGACCGTTCCTGTTGGTATAGTTACCTGAGTTGGGCAGCACCGGCAATTTTGCCCCCGCCGGATTTAAGTATTCAAGAAGCATTTTCTGTTCATTTTAGCTTGAAGAAGTCTCTCATCCCAACCCAAGAGATTCTTGCAGAAATCAACTTAAATTCCTTTAAAAATCAGGCTATCAGATTCTTATCTTCTGGGCAACTTCAACGATTAAAGATAGCTTTAGCTGTTTTTACTTATTCTGGATATATACTTTTGGATGAACCAAGCACAAATTTAGATACCGAAAACTTTGAATTAATTTGGCATCTGGTTCAGAAATATCAACATAACCGTACTATTCTGATTGCTACAAACGACCCGCGAGAATATGCTTACTCCACAAAGCAATTTGTAATTGAAAATCTTAAAATTTTGCCGAACTAACGTTTAGGTATCAGAATTAAGAGGAGATTGGTTGTTTTTTTTGATTTTTGAATAAAAATAATGGAATAACCAGCCGGGTAGCATCGCTAAAAAATGGCTGACAGTGCCGCTAAGGGCACACATGAAGTAAAAAGAATAATCTATCCGCCAATGTACTTTGTATCCAAACCAACTGCCTATTTTTTTGACGAAGTCTAATAACCAAAGTTCTTTGTTATCATAAAGTAAATCTAATATTGATAGCCAAGCAATACCATCTAACAAAAACACATAAACAAGTATCCCAAAAACGACTTCTAACGCAAAAGCGAATAATAGAATACGTACCCAAGACCACTTAAAACTAAACCCAACAACTAACGGAATTATTATAAAAATAATTTGTAACCAATCAATTAACTTCATAATTAGCAGAGATTGTTGCTTTGGGGTTGGGATTTACTAAGTCGCTTTCAATAGAACCGTCTCTAAGTTTGATGATTCGGTGGGCGTATCGGGCTATATCTTCTTCATGGGTTACCAAGATAACGGTATGTCCTTTTTGAAATAGTTCTTCAAAGAGAGCCATAATTTCGTAGGATGTTTTTGAGTCAAGGTTTCCGGTAGGTTCGTCTGCTAAAATAATAGACGGTTTATTGACGAGTGCGCGGGCAACGGCAACGCGTTGCCGTTGCCCGCCTGAAAGCTCATTAGGTTGGTGCGTTAAGCGGTTTCCTAAGCCTACCCCTTCCAACACATTACGGGCACGGTTTAAACGCTCTTCGCGGCTAACCCCCGCATAAATCAACGGTAAGGCAACGTTTTCTAAGGCCGTCATCCGGGATAATAAATTAAAGGTTTGAAACACAAAACCTATTTCATGGTTTCTGACATTAGCTAACTCTTTGTCAGACATCTGGCTAACATCTGTGCCATTTAGCCAATAACGGCCTGAAGTCGGGGAATCCAAGCAACCTAAAATATTCATTAAAGTAGATTTTCCTGAGCCAGAAGGCCCCATAAACGCTACATATTCATTGATACCAATTTCTAATGAAACGCCCTGCAAAGCCCGAACAACTTCTGAACCCATAACGTACTCTTTCCGAATACTATCTAAGCGAATAACCGCTTTTTGACCTGGCCGGACTTCCATTCTAAGTATAAATTTCCTCAAAAATCGTTAATTCATGTGAAATAGCAAACTTTATTCAGATAAACTTTACCATACTTTGGATAAAAAGTATTCTAATACAATATAAAACTGCTTTTTATCCTGATACTGATTCAGTTATGATGATTTTTTAGGTTATCACATCGGTTGTGAAAAATAGGCTAAAAAGTTAAAACTAAACCCAAAAGTAACCATTAAAGTAGAATTTCGTAAATTTGCGAAAATTATATCATTCATGTTCCGCTTTTTAAGTTTTGTAATTTTATTTTTGTTTAGTTTAAACGTCAGATCTCAGCACCGTTGTAGTTTTGATGAGCTTCATAATCAAGATATTGCAAATAATCCACAGTTATTAGCAGAAGAAAGACGCATAGAGGCGGATTTTGAGCAATTTTACCAAAGTTGGCTATCAAAACAGCGGGCAGATAAAACGGCACTTCCTTCGAGATATATTATCCCCGTTGTTGTGCACGTAATTCATAACAACGGAAATGAAAAGATAGGAGAACCCCAAATAAAGAGCCAAATAGATGCACTAAACAGAGATTTTCGGAAGCAGCCCGGCACACGCGGATTTGGATCAGGCAAAGATGCTCAAATTGAATTTGCATTAGCAACCAAAGACCCAAGTGGAAACCCTCATTCCGGAATCAACTATATCCAAAGTACACTAACAAACCACAAACAGGCTGATGAAGTACAATTAAAATCGTTGGTTACTTGGGATCAAACCAAATACTTGAATATCTGGACGGTAGCCTCTATTGATAATAATGTGTTGGGATATTCCCGAATGCCTACTACTGCCTCAAACCCAAATGACGGTGTGGTAATTAGATCTGGCTGTTTTGGCACTACCGGTGCGTTAATATGGAATAACCGGAATGGGCGTACCGCAACCCATGAAATCGGCCACTATCTGGGTCTAAAACATACCTTTGACCCCAACTCAGGGTGCGGAAATACGACTAACTATAACTGCGCTACCCACGCAGACGGATTCTGTGATACTCCACCGACGTTAGAAGCAAACTTTGGTAACCCTCAAAGGCTAAATAGCTGCGATAACGATAACCCTGACCTCCCAGACCAAACCCGAAATTATATGGATTATGTTGATGATGCCTATATGGATTTATTTACGGAGAGACAGGTCGCCAAAATGACCTATACCTTTGAATCCGGTGCCTTTCCGAATCGTAGGGACCTATTTACCGAAGCAAACCAGCAGGCAACGGGGGTCGGTTCTTATGGCGTTTGCACCGCATTTTTTTGGAGCAATAACCAATATACTTGCGAAAATGTACCCGTTACGTTTGAAGATGCTTCCTTAGGATACCCAAGTACATGGGAATGGACTTTTCCCGGCGGAAATCCGGCTACCTCAAATGACAGAAATCCGGTAGTTACCTACTCCACAGCAGGAGCGTATTCAGTGTCATTGCGCGTTTCTAATTCCGCCGGAGCATCTACTACTGTTTCTCGAAACAACTTCATCACGGTTTCCGGAGCAGCATTAATACCTCCATTTCAGGAAACATTTTCTTCTTCCTTACCTACCGGCTGGGTTATTTTAAACCCTGACGCAGCCTCTACCGAATCATCAAAGGCAGCGTCTTGGATTAGCACAGAAGGAGCCTGCATTAAATTTCCCGGCTATTCTAACCCAAACTACAACCAATTAGAGCCGCTTATCTCGCCCCCAATTGATATGACGGGAACACAAAACCCAATTCTACAGTTTAAATATGCCTATATTCCTTATTTTGACCAAGTTCCAAACCCTACTCAATTTAACGATACACTTATCATTTACGGAGCAGGCGAATGTGGGGCTACCTTAGTTGAATTATACAAAAAAGGCGGGAGCAATCTATCCTCTTTTGCAACCAATCCTATCTCTACGGAATTTAAAAATACAACTCCTACACAATGGAAAGAAGACTCTGTTTCCTTAAAGAGCCTAACCAATCAGGGGAATTTACGGATAATTTTTGCCGTTAAAAATGGATTTGGAAATAATTTATATTTAGATAATATTCAGATAAAAGAAGGTGAAGTAAGTTTCTTAGAACGTAATTTAACCGCAGGAAGCATTAAACTGTATCCAAACCCACTCACAAGCCAAACAAATCTATATTTAGACATACAAAAAAACACTACTTTTCAATGGAAAGTATCGGATGTTGCCGGCAAGACGGTTTTAGCAGCTAAAAACAGTATTTTGTTGCAGCCGGGAAAACATACTATACAGATTCCTGAGTTACTCGACTTACAGCAAGGTATTTTTCTCTTACAAGTTTCTTTATCCGGAGAAACAGCCACAATCAAAATTAATTTAGAATAGTTCTATTTTTGTAATATTGGTTTAATTATAGCTTAATGGCTTTCGGGCAAGTTGTATAGTGTTATAAATTCGCTGCTTAATGGCTTTAGAGAATTTTCGGGTAATTACGTTAAATCACCAAAAAGCACCTGTTTCGGTTCGCGAGCATTTCTCTTTTGTAGAAAGTGAAATACCGGATTTCTTATCCCAAATAGCTGTTTCCCTGGAGATTACGGAGGTTTTGTTGCTAACCACCTGTAACCGAACGGAACTATATTATGTAGCCCCCAAGTCTTTATTTGCCGAAATTTTAGGCTATCTATTTACTTGGAAGGGCATAGAAAACGGTATTGTTTTTCAAGATTATTTTGAGGAGATACCCGGAGGTAACTCTTCTGTACAATATCTTTTTGAAGTTGGGGTAGGGCTTCATTCGAGTATTTTAGGCGATTTACAGATAGGCGGGCAGCTAAAACAAGCCTACCAATTTGCCAGTGATTCTAAAACAGCAGGATCTTTTATTCATCGGTTGCTGCATACCTTTTTTCATATTGGTAAACGGGTTCAGCAAGAAACGTCATGGAGAGACGGCGTTGCCAGCGTTAGCTACGCCAGCGTTGTTTTAATAGAAGAATGTTTGGCGCATATCACCCACCCCAATATCTTAGTAATTGGCTGCGGCGAAATGGGAATAGATGCAGCTAAGTCCATTATATCCAGAGAAATAGGAAAACTTACCATTGCCAATAGAACCCTCTCTAAAGCCCAAAATATATCCCAAGAACTTGGTTGCCAGATAGCAACAATAGAAGAAGCTCTTTTAAACTTATCTCACTATGATGGGATAATTGTAGCTGTAAACACTCCAGAACCAATCTTAAATCTTCGTCATTTTACCTCCCAAAATTTATCTAATGGGCTTGTAGTTATTGACTTAGGCGTTCCCAGATCTGTAAATGCTGAGATTGAAGTAGTTCCACAGGTTTTGCTATATAATCTGGATGAAATTCAGACTAAGGTAGATACTGCTGTAAAAAAACGGATAGCTGCTATTCCAATGGTTCAAGGGATTCTAACTGAGGAGTTGGCAAAAATTAAAACTTGGGAACAAGAATTGGTGATTTCTCCGGTAATTCATCGTCTCAAAGAAACATTTGAAACATTTAGATCTGAAGAATTAAGTCGTTTTGGGAAAAACCAGCCTGCGGAAGTCCAGCAGCTATTAGATGCTTTTTCTAAATCACTTATTCAGAAGCTATTAAAGCATCCGGTTGTGCATTTAAAGTCAGCGTGTATGCGTGGGGAGCAAGAGCAACTCATGGATGCTATCCGGAGACTATTTGATATTAGCGAGTCTTCGGAAATTACGCTAAACCGTTAATCATGAGGTTATACCTTATTGCCGGAGAGGCTTCCGGAGATTTGCATACGGCAAATTTAGTTCGCGCTCTTTCTACCCAAAAGCCGATGACTACTTTTAGAGGTATGGGAGGAGATAATATGCAACAGGCTGGTGTTCAGTTAGTTGAGCATATAAAAAACACAAACTTCATGGGCTTTGTTGAAGTCGTTAAAAACTTACCCATGATATTGAGCCTCTTTACGAAGATAAAAACAGATATTCTTTCTTTTAAGCCGGACGCAGTGATTTTGGTAGATTATCCGGGTTTCAATTTACGAATGGCTAAATGGTTGCACCAGCATAAAATTCGTGTTTTTTACTACATTTCACCACAACTGTGGGCTTGGAAAAAAGGAAGAGTCAAAATAATTCAGCAATTTGTGGAACATCTGTATGTTATACTGCCTTTTGAACAAGCATTTTATAAGCAATTTAACGTAAATACCACCTTTGTTGGCCATCCACTCTTGGATGTGATTCCCCAAGATTTTCCGGACCAGGATAGCATTAAGAAGGCGTTAAATATTCCGCTGAATAAGAAGATACTTGCCTTACTACCGGGTAGCCGCAAGCAGGAGATTCAGGCGATGTTACCCACAATGCTAAAAGCTGCTAAACAACGCCCTGAATACTTAGTGATTGTGGCAGCAGCTCCTAACCAACCGGTTATGTGGTATCAAAAAATGATTAACCAGTATAATCACAGAGCATTGGTTCTGGCTGACCAAACATACAAGATTTTATCTATAGCAGACTATGCCTTTGTTACCTCCGGAACAGCAACTTTGGAAACAGCTCTCTTTCAAGTTCCTGAAATCGTTTGTTATAAAGGGATGTGGCTTTCTTATCAAATAGCTAAAATACTGGTAAAGGTTCCCTTTATTTCCTTAGTAAATCTTATTTTAGAAAAAGAAGTTGTTAAAGAATTAATACAGCAAGATTTTTCGGAAGATGGTTTATTAAGAGAGTTAAGTATTTTAGAATCAGATGATAAGAGAGAATCTATGTTGGCTCAATATTTACAGTTACGGAAAGTTTTGGGCACACAGGGTGTTTCTAATGCCCTTGCAGCAGATATGTTAAGCCGCTTATCTCGCTCCTGATGAGGTCGGTTTTTTAAAAACTGAAAGTTGTGGTTCAGAAAGCATAAAAGATATGGTTTCGTTGGTGAATCATTATTGCAATCAGGGTATTATGGTTTTCTTGTTTCTTGGAAAAGTAAGCGGCACATAACCATTCATTGTATTCAGAGATTAGGAACAAAAATCTTATAGGTAGCTATCTATAAGATTTTTAGTGGTATTTTTTGGCGTTTTTTTCTAAAAAAAACTTTTGTTTATAGTGTCTATTGTATGTATAGTTATTTTTTTTTACCGATGTAAATAAAAATATTTCCTGCCTTATTACTAAATAGTTTACTTGATTTTATTGAAATTAGAGCAATTACGCTTTTAAAAAAAGATCCTATTGAAGTAAAATTAACATTATTAGGAAAAGGCCATGCGGTTTCCTTTGTAATAAAAGTCAATTTCTCGAAATTATTTTTTTGAAATATTTCTAATTGGTTATTATAATTTGTAAAAGTAATATGGTAAGGTGGGTGGCTTGCTGTTGTTTGGGTGAAAGTTTTCTTAAAAAGAAAATATATTTTACGAATAATTTGAGCAATTGAAAAATTCTCCTCCATAGGCCCTAAAACTACTAAAATGCCATTTAATTTTAATTTTAAACTCTGAATAAGTTCATTTGGATTTATTATATGTTCTAAAACATTATTTAATATGATTATATCAAACTTTTCATCAATATCATTGAACTCATTTATTTCATAAAATGGAGTTGAAGGAATATTTTTCTTTAACACGTTAATATTTTCGCTATTGTACTCGACACCTGAAACATTGAAGCCCAAATTTTTTGCTTGATACAACAAATCACCATTCCCACATCCATAATCCAATAATTTTTTGGTATCATCACTTGTATATGATTTAATTAATATAAATAAATCATCATACTGAGAATTGCTGATTTTATTAAATTCACCTTGATAAGTAGGTGGATACATTGCTGCATAATCATTTTCGTTTGGAAAAGGATAAACATAAATTAATTCACAATCTAAACATTTAAGATAATCGAATTTTTTTTTGTTAAAAATAGTGCTTGGCTTATATGAATTTATATTTTTTTTACTTAGGCAGTAAGGACAAATCATGTCTTTTATTTGTTTTTGTATTTTGAATAAGTTAAAAAATGAATACCCGCAAATATAACAGTTTTTGGCTGCGGTTCAGAAAGTATGAAAACTATAATTTTGTTGGTGTATCATTATTGCAATCATGGTATTATGGTTTTCTTGTTTCTTGGAAAAGTAAATGGCACATAAGTAATTCTGAACCACATCCTTTTTCTGCCCATTTTTGGATATTTTGGTGATCCGGAAATGAGGGCAAGTAACCGTTATTTTGACTTCAGGCATAAATGATAGAGCTACCCCTTATTGCCGAAAATCTCATCATGCTTTCTGAACTACAACCAAGCTAATTTATAGATTTTTTTTAAAAAAATAATATTTTTTTTAGCTTTTTATTAGAGATAAAAAAGTTACTTTGCGCAATGGAAAACATCGTTCGGGGCCTTTTTGGGATACTCTTTTTAGTTGGTTTAGGGTGGTTATTGAGCACAAATCGGCGCTCGATAAATTGGCGAGCGGTACTTATCGGAATTGGGTTACAACTTGTTTTTGGTTTATTGGTACTTAAAGTACCGTTGGTACGTGTAGGATTTGATTTTGTCAGTTCTTTTATTGTAGCGATTTTAGACTTCACTTATCAGGGAAGTTTGTTTGTTTTTGGGAGCTTAGTAGATAAGTCTAAGACGGATACACTTGGTTTTATTTTTGCTTTTCGGGTGTTACCTACTATTATCTTTTTTTCTGCCTTAACGAGTGTGTTGTTTTATTTTGGGATACTGCAAAAAATAGTTTACGCTTTTGCTTGGGTGATGGCCAAAACGATGGGGCTTTCGGGAGCAGAGAGTTTGTCGGCTGCGGCAAATGTGTTTATGGGGCAAACAGAAGCACCTTTGTTGGTTAAGCCGTATATCGAAAAGATGACAAACTCAGAGCTATTGTGCCTGATGATTGGTGGGATGGCTACAATAGCTGGGGGTGTAATGGCTGCTTATGTGGGCTTTTTGGGCGGAAACGACCCAGTACAGCAGCAGCTATTTGCTACTCACTTACTTACAGCTTCTATTATGAATGCTCCGGCAGCCGTTGTGGCCTCTAAATTACTACTCCCCGAAACCGAAGTGATAGACACTAACCTCCAAATAGCCTCCGAAAAAGTTGGCTCTACTGCCTTAGAAGCACTCACCATCGGAACCAGCGAAGGTCTAAAATTAGCCGTAAATGTAGGAGCTATGTTGATTTCATTCATCGCCTTAATCGCAATGATTAACTACATTTTAGGAGATATTATTGGGAGTTTTACTGGCCTCAATAGTTGGATAGCCGATTCCACTGATGGCCATTTTGCTAAATTATCTTTACAATATGTATTGGGGCAAATTTGCAGACCCATCGCCTTTATCGTCGGTGTAGATTGGAAAGATTCACTGACCATAGGTAGCCTATTAGGTGAGAAAACAGCTATTAATGAATTTGTTGCCTATATCAGCTTGTCTAAAATTCCAGAAGGTGTTATCAGTTTTAAGTCAAAATTAATGGCAACTTATATGCTGTGCGGTTTTGCAAACCTAAGTTCTATTGCTATTCAGATTGGCGGTATCGGCAGCTTAGCACCGAATAGGCGGGGGGATTTATCTCGTTTTGGATTTCGTGCATTACTCGGTGGTGTATTAGCATGCCTATTAACCGGCTCAGTAGCAGGTATGTTTGTGGGATAAAAACACTGTTTATGAAACCAATTTATTTAGCGGCAATTAGTTTTTTTGTCATTAACCAGATTGGTTTTAGTGCTTGGGCGCAATTAGTAAACCTTTTTGGTACTGATAGTGTAGTTCAGATTCCACAGACTATTTTTTTGCCTAAAAACACTCTCTCTTCGGGAAAAGAAAACTGGGGAGTTGCTCTAATAGATATAGATAATGATAGCGACTTAGATATTGTAAGCTCCTCACAATTAGATAATAACATTAATGTTCACCTAAATGACGGAAAGGGTAATTTTTCTCCCAAAAAAAGTTATGTAACCGGCTTGAACCCTCGGTCAATAGCTACTGGAGATTTTAACAAAGATGGAAAAATAGACATTGCAACGGTATCTATCAAAGATGGAAACCTAAATTGGCACATTCAGCAGCCTGACGGTGGCTTTTATATCAAAAAAAATACCTATACCGGCGTTTTTCCACACTGGGTCGAAGCAGCAGATATTAATAATGACGGAAAAACAGACCTAATAACCGTAACTAATGCTGATAATAATATCAACATTCATCTAAACGATGGAACGGGGAATTTTGGAAAACCAATTAACATCAAAACAGCCACGAATCCTCGCGTAGTGAAATTTGCAGATATTAATAATGACGGCAAGTTAGACCTGATAGTTGGCTCTGATGGTGATAATATCAGCATTCATCTATCATTAGCAGCTTCACCGCAGATATATCAGCCTAAAATTTCTATTCCTTCGGGAAAGGCTATATGGGGGCTTGGTATAGCTGACTTAAATAGAGATGGGAAGCCGGACATCGTTGCAGCTTCTTATTTTGATGCCAAAATTTGCATTCATCTAAATAACGGACACAATCGCTTTGAACCAGCTCGGATGGAAACCTCCGGAGAGTTTAACTTTGATTTAGTATTAGGCGACTTTGATGCCGATGGAGATATTGATGTAGTTACCGCATCAACCCGAGATGGCTGCTTAAACATTCATCTAAATGACGGAAAAGGCAATTTAAGCCCCAAAAGTTGTCTTAAATCCGGCGACTGGAATAGTAGAGTGGTAGCAGGAGACATAGACGGAGATAAAGACTTAGATGTCATAAGTGCCTCTATCAAAGATGATAACATAAATATCCATAAAAATACATCATTAGATCCGGAAAAGCCAATAGAATTTATCCTTTTGGAGGGCTCTATCATGGATAAAAAAACGAATACTCCTCTATCCGGAAAAATAACCATAGAAACAGCTAATAATACACTTATCACCGAAAACGATATAGACACTACCGGAGGTTTTAAGTTTGTGATACCCAATGATTCTTTAAGGATTAAAGTTTGGGTTCCCGGCTATCCCCGATATGTAGAATCTTTTTTTTCTTCAAACCCAACTGATAAAGAAGGAGTTTTGAAAAATATCTATTTAGAAAAAATATCAGAAACCACTATTTGTGGTAGAGTTATGGAAGGAAAAACACACCAACCTATCCCTAACGCAGTTTTATATCTACAAAATTTTAAAAAACAGTTGATAGACTCCTTTTTTACAGATGAAAACGGGGAGTATCAAATCCAGCTCTTGCTCGCTAATAATTATAGACTAACCGCTGTAGCAGATTCCTATAACGGAAAAACAGCCCAATTTTCAGTAACAATTACACATATTTCTATTGGGTTAGAGCCTGATTTTGAACTAATTAAGACAGAGTCTAAAACAATTGTATGCTTAGAAGGTTTCATAAAAGACGAAATAACCGGAAATCCTTTGGGGGCAGCTACCGTAAAAGTTCACGACCTAAATGGAAATATCCTCAAAGAAACGACCGGAGACACAAAAGGATATTATAAACTCTGCCTTCCTTTTGGCCATTACCTCATTGCCATAACCCGAAAAGACTATTTCTTTAAAACAGACAGCTTGATACTGAACCAAAATCAGGTATATCAAATTATCCAATATGATGTACCGATGAAAAAAATCGAGACTAACAAAGGCATTGTAGTAAAAAGTTTTTTTTTTGATATAGATAAAGCATCTTTGCGGGTGGAATCTGTATCGGAATTTGAACGATTGCTTTCTATGTTGCAGGAAAACCCAACTATTAAAATTGAAATAGCTAACCATACCGATAGTGACGGGGCAGATGAGTTTAATATGCGTTTATCCCAAGCTCGTGCCCAAACGATAGTAGATTGGCTTTTAGATGCAAAAATCTCACCAGAAAGACTTTCTGCCAAAGGATACGGAGAAACAAGACCCATCGCACCAAACGATACACCGGAAAATAAACAGAAAAACTGCCGAACAGAAATTCAAGTTATCAGTAATTAAACACTATTCATAAATTATAGCATTGAAATCCATCCGAATTGATTATTGCATATCTCTCATTGACAAATCTTTAGGATTTGAATGGCTTGCTAAATATTTAGATAGAGCGCAGTTTGATGCTAACTTTATCTTATATCAACAGGGAGAAAGTCAGCTATCTGAATACCTACGAAAAGCCGGATATTCAGTTACTATAATTCCGTATCGCACTAAACAGGACTTACCGCCAGCCTTTTTTAAGACATTTTTTCTTTGGCTTAAAAAAAGGCCACAAATAGTTCACTGTCATTTATTTGAAGCCTCTGTAATAGGAATATTGGTATCCTGGGTGTTACAAATCCCTAAGCGAATATATACCCGGCATCATGGAACATTACACCACCAGTACTATCCACATGCTGTTCGTTATGATAAGATTGTTAATTCACTATCTACCAAAATAGTCGCTATTTCTGCATCCGTTCAAGAAATTCTGACAGACCGGGAACAAGTACCTGCTCATAAAGTTGTAATTGTTCCGCATGGTTTTGAGTTAGAAACCTTTAGTCAAATAGATACCTCAAAAATTCAATACCTTCGGGAAAAATACCAATTAACGGTACAAAACCCAATTATCGGCGTAATATCACGATTTACACATTGGAAAGGAATTCAGTATATAATTCCCGCATTCTCTAAGTTATTACTTGATTTTCCGAATGCGAAATTAGTGTTGGCAAATGCTCAGGGAGACTATGAAGCTGAAATCACACAGTTATTAGCAGCGTTACCTGCCCAAAGCTATGTTTGCATCCCATTTGAACCGGAGGTGGGTTCACTATATCACTGCTTTGACGTTTTTGTGCATACGCCAATAGACCCTTACTGTGAAGCATTTGGGCAAGTATATATTGAAGCAATGCTGGCAAAAATTCCGATGGTCGTTACCCCCTCCGGAATTGCGCTGAACTTATTAAACCACCAAGAACATGCATGGGTTGTGCCTTATCAAGACACTACCGCCGTCTATGAAGGAATAAAAGCTATTTTAGAGCAACCAGACCTGCGAAATAAACTTGTAGAAAACTCATATACCCTTGCAATACAGCAGTTTAAGGTGCAAATGATGTTAGAAAGATTGGAAAAACTGTATTTATCCTAAAAACTATTCCCATTTCTCAGAATCCCCTTTTTTAGAGAAAAAATATTAATAATTTATTATCAATAAGTTATAATTAAAAATTTAATTTATTGATAGTATATATCTATTTCCGAACTATTTTTAGCCGGCTAATCTTAAAAGTAAACTAATAACTAACGATTTTTGTATTCATTACATAGATTTATGGAAAAAGAACAAATTGCTTTGAATCAGGAAGTTACAAAAGGATCATTTCCAGCTTCTGAAAAAATATACGTCCGTGGAGATATTCATGACATTACAGTGGCTATGCGCCAGATACATATTTCTGACGGTGTTGCCCGAAAGGGAGCCACTCCAAGCCTCCCCATAACGGTTTATGATACAAGCGGCCCCTATACAGACCCAAGCAAGGCTATCAATATTTTAGAAGGCTTAGAACCTTTAAGAGCCCCCTGGATTTTAAAACGTGGGAATATAGACACCTTATCAAACTATTCTTCAGAATATAGCCGCAAACTTGCCCAGAGTAATAATTCTTTCAAAAAACACGCTGTTCTTCGAAAAAAAAACGGCTCAGAAATAACGCAAATGTACTTTGCTAAGCAAGGAATCATTACAGAAGAAATGGAGTATGTAGCCATTCGAGAAAATCAGCAACTTGAACTGTATCAAGATTATATGGCTCAACAGCACCCAGGTTATAGCTGGGGAGCAAATACACCCAAAAATAAAATCACCCCAGAGTTTGTTCGGAGCGAAATAGCAGCAGGACGCGCCATTATCCCAGCTAACATTAACCACCCAGAAATAGAACCCATGATTATTGGCCGCAATTTTTTGATAAAGATTAATGCCAATATTGGAAACTCTGCCATATCTTCCTCCATTGCCGAAGAAGTTGAAAAAATGGTATGGGCAATTCGCTGGGGCGCAGATACCGTCATGGATTTATCTACCGGAAAAAATATCCATGAAACTCGTGAGTGGATTATTCGCAACTCCCCCGTCCCAATAGGTACTGTGCCGATTTATCAAGCTCTCGAAAAAGTGGGCGGAAAAGCCGAAGACCTTACTTGGGAACTATTTAGAGATACTTTGATTGAGCAAGCAGAACAAGGCGTAGATTACTTTACAATTCATGCCGGTGTGCGCTTAGCCTACGTACCATTAACGGCCAAAAGACTAACAGGCATCGTTTCACGAGGCGGGTCAATCATGGCAAAATGGTGCTTAGCACATCATCAAGAAAGTTTTTTATACACCCGTTTTCCTGAAATATGCGAAATCATGGCAGCCTACGATATTAGTTTTTCGTTAGGAGACGGATTACGCCCGGGATCAATAGCAGATGCTAATGACGCAGCACAATTTGCCGAGTTAGAAACCTTAGGGGAACTCACCCAAATAGCTTGGAAGCAAAACGTCCAAGTAATGATTGAAGGGCCGGGACATATTCCAATGCACTTGATACAAGAAAACATGACCAAACAGTTATCTACTTGCGGGGAAGCACCTTTTTACACACTTGGTCCCTTAACTACTGACATTGCCCCGGGTTATGACCACATTACCTCCGCAATCGGTGCCGCTATGATTGGCTGGTATGGCTGCGCTATGCTTTGTTATGTAACCCCCAAAGAACACTTAGGGCTACCCAATAAACGAGACGTTAAAGATGGCGTTATTACCTATAAAATTGCAGCACACGCCGCCGATTTAGCCAAAGGCCATCCAGGCGCACAAATACGAGACAACGCCCTAAGCCATGCCCGATTTGAATTTAGGTGGCAAGACCAATTCAACTTATCACTTGACCCAGATACCGCCAAAGAATACCACGACGAAACCTTACCTCACGAAAACGCCAAAACAGCTCACTTCTGCTCTATGTGCGGACCACAATTCTGCTCCATGAAAATAACCCAAGAAGTAAGAGATTATGCCGAAAAAAATAAACTAAACGAATCAGACGTAATTAATCAAGGACTTCAAGAAAAAGCAAAAGAATTTCAGGAGTCGGGTAACCAACTGTATTTAAAACAAGAATGAACTATACCGAAAACGAAGTTAAATTATGGCTCAATGAGGTAAAAGACCCCGAGATTCCAACAATATCCATTGTGGATTTAGGAATGTTAGAACAAATAACGATTTCACCGGATTCAGTAATTGTTGAGATAATACCCACTTTTTCCGGATGCCCTGCATTGCGGTATATTCAAGACGAAGTATTTTCGTGTTTAACAAATCACGGCATTAAAGAACCTATCGTTTTGATGAACCGCACCAAATCTTGGAGCACTGACCGGATTACAGCACAAGGCAGAAGCCAGTTATTAGCCTTCGGAATTTCTCCCCCTCCGGAAACACACAGCAGCTTGTTAGAATCAGACCTGCAAAATGCTATTTGCCCCAAATGCCACTCATTGGATACACAATTGATAGTTCCCTTTGGGCCTACTCTCTGCCGAGCTATTCACCGATGCAACAACTGTTTAGAAACCTTTGAACAATTTAAGCCTTTGTAAACCATGCCAATTCCAGAGCGGTTTAAACAACAGTTAGACGACTTTCAAAAAAAAAAAGATTTAGGCAACCCGTAGTTTTAAAACAAGGTATAGATTTTTGCTCCAATGACTATCTGGGGATAGCAAAAATCCCTTTTCAGGAAAATTATACCGGCAGTACCGGTGCCAGACTTATATCCGGTAATTCTATTCATCACGATATACTGGAGCAAGTTTGCGCCGAATTTTGGAATACCCATAAGGCAATGCTATTTAACTCCGGATTTGATGCCAATTTAGCAGTTTTTGGAACGCTCCCCAATAAGGAATCTATCGTTTTTATTGATGAACACATTCATGCTTCTGTAAGAACCGGCTTACGAATAGCTGGTTGTCAATATTTTAAATTCAAACACAATGATTTTAACCACCTCAAAGAATTGCTTAACCTTTGGGCAGAGCCAAACGTAGAGTGCTGGGTCGGAATCGAAGGAACATATTCTATGGATGGCGATATACCCGACGCAGAGGCACTAAAACAGTTAAAAGAACAATATGATTTTCAATTAATTGTAGATGAGGCACATAGTTGGGGGCTTTTGGGAGAATCCGGCAAAGGTTGGTCAAGTCAGTTTGAAGTAGAAAATTTATGTGCCATACGGGTTTTTCCTTTCGGGAAAACGCTTGGATTATTTGGTGCAGCCATAGCCGGAGATGAATACCTGATTTCTTTTTTGCAAAATTGTGCTCCCAGCTTTATCTTCTCAACGGCGTTACCCGAAGCGTGGGCAAAACACGCCCTTAGAAATCTGGACTTACTCAAAAATGCTCAAGAAGAGCGAAATAAACTTAATCAGCTAATTCAAGAGACACAGAACCTATTTGAAATCAATAGTTTGCCAGTTACACAAACTGCTATTCAGGCCGTTTTTGTACAAGGAAATGAAAATGTTTTGAATCTTGCTAACTATCTCAGAACCTCCGGCATTAATGCTTTAGGAATTCGATATCCAACTGTTCCATTGGGGAAAGAAAGAATACGAATTATTTTGCATAGTTACAACTCAATAGACGATGTTAAGATTCTGATTGAATTGATAAATAATTTTTTATACGATAGTGAAAAATAAACAAGACCAATATTTTGCATATTGGATTTTTTA
>JAIXKT010000043.1:1415-5018 GCA_026932145.1 Bacteroidia bacterium | reverse complement strand
AAATATATGAATATAGATACATTTTGGTCTAATTAAAATATCATTATCGTATTAGCATAGTATTTTTGTTTTTGCAGAAAAAATCATAAAAGAAAAAAGCCTCAAAACACAGACAGTTATTTTATGTGTTTTGAGGCTTTTTGGTCGGAGTGGCGGGATTTGAACCCACGACCTCTTGCACCCCAAGCAAGTGCGCTACCAGGCTGCGCTACACCCCGATTTTTCGCGTGTCGGAGTGGCAGGATTTGAACCTGCGACCCCTTCGTCCCGAACGAAGTGCGCTACCAAGCTGCGCTACACCCCGAAAAACCAAAAGAAGTGCAAAGCTACAACTTATTCCGAATCTCTAATAAACTACCTCTGATTTTTTCTAACTTTTCCCGCAAAAGTAAGGTTCTGTTTATCTCCAAAATCCCGGTAGCTAACTTATCCCGAGCACCCGATAACGTATATTTTTTCTGCCTGACTAAGTAGTGAATTATTTTTACGTACTCAATATCTTTGTGGCTATACATACGGTTTCCGTGACTTCCTTTTCGGGGTCTGAGTTCTGTAAATTCTTTCTCCCAAAAGCGTAAAACCGTAGGGCTTTCTGAAAACATTTCAGCTACTTCGGCAATACTATAGTATTGTTTTTCAATTACTTCATGAAAAGGATTTTCAGACATAGAAAAAATTAAGTGTAGGGTTCCAAAAACAACAGAGCTTTTATGGCAAGTGAAGGCTGATTTTTCTGTAAAAAATGTTTAGCCATATTAAAGTTGGTTTCCAAGTCAGGTTTTAGAGCATATTGCTGTGCAAATAATTCACATTCTTGACGGGTAGGTAAAGATGGTAATCCGCCCAGTTTTGCTAATTCATTGCCGGTCAGTAAATGGCTTTTTTTGATGAAATCTGGTAAAGCATCAATACCGATACCCGGTTTTTCACCCGGTTTAGCCAATTCAAAAATGGATTGGCCGGATGCACGGCAGTAAAAATTACCGCCCATTCTGGCTACTAAATCTAACTGATTGGGATCTAAAACGCCATCTGTAAATGAACGTTCTGCTATGTGAATCCATACAGGCTCACATAGAATGAGCTGTCCCGAAGAGCCAACAGAACCTAAGGAAATCACCTGCTTTACAAGACATTCTATTTGCACCGGCGACTCTAACACACGAGGAGGCTTCACTTTCATGGAAGGTATTGGCGTTAAACCTGCTTTTTCAAACTCATTAATATCCTTAGGATATTCGGTACTGGCCAAATTACATTGCTCTACGATTTCAAAACTTACGGTGTTGATAACGACTTCAAAAGTTTCTAAAATATTGGTTACGGTGTCTTTATTTTTTCCGGTACGTCCACTACGGTTTGGAGCAAAAATCAATAGGGGCGGATTTATGCTGAATGTATTAAAAAAACTGAAAGGAGCTAAATTAACATTTCCGTCTTTATCTACCGTAGAAGCAAACGCTATTGGGCGCGGAGAAACCGAATGCAATAGAATCCGGTGTAAGTCCGGTGCGCGTAAATCTGCTACATTAAAACTATTGAATGACTCTGCCAAGGTACTTCAAAATTATAGCTAAACAGTGAAAGTCTATGGAAATCAACGGAATGCGCTTACTTTGGTAATATCATGACCCGTAATAAGTAGGTGAATATCGTGTGTACCTTCATAGGTAATAACGGATTCGAGGTTAGCCATGTGGCGCATGATTGAATAGTCAGACACAATTCCCATTCCGCCTAAAATTTGGCGGGCTTCTCTGGCTATATTGATGGCGATTTCTACGTTATTTCGTTTTGCCATAGATATTTGGGCTGAGGTTGCGTTTCCGCTATTTCGTAGTTGCCCTAAACGAAATGCCAATAGTTGTGCTTTGGTGATTTCGGTTATCATTTCTGCCAATTTTTTTTGGGTTAATTGAAAGGCAGCTATTGGTTTATCAAACTGGATACGTTGTAAGCTATATTGCAATGCGGTATCGTAGCAGTCCATAGCAGCGCCGATTGCTCCCCAAGCTATTCCGTAGCGGGCGGAATCTAAGCAGCCTAACGGCCCTTTGAGGCCTTCTGCGTTAGGCAGTAAATTTTCCTTAGGCACTTTTACGTTGTCAAAGACAAGCTCACCGGTATCTGATGTTCTTAAAGACCATTTATTTTCAATTTTGGGGGTTGAAAATCCCTCCATACCTCTTTCAAGGATAAGACCTTTGATTTTTCCTTGTTCATTTTTTGCCCAGACTACGGCTATATCTGCAAAAGGTGCATTGGAAATCCACATTTTACTGCCGTTAAGTAGGTAGTAGCTTCCTTTATCTACGATGTTGGAGCGCATTCCGGCGGGGTTTGAGCCGAAATCCGGCTCTGTAAGGCCAAAGCAGCCCATAAACTCACCGGTAGCAAGTTTTGGAAGATACTTTTTGCGTTGCTCTTCTGACCCGTATTGATAAATTGGGTACATTACCAAAGAGCTTTGTACCGATGCCATAGACCGAAGGCCGGAATCGCAACGCTCTACTTCCTGCATAATTAACCCATAAGTGATGTAGTCTAATCCGGGACCACCATATTCCTGCGGAATAAAGGGACCAAAAATGCTATTTTTCCCAAATTCCGGAATTAACTCAACGGGGCAACGGCAATTTTGGGCGCAATCTTCAATTATAGGAACACAAGTAGCTTCTACCCAAGCACGTACAGAATCACGTATTAGCTTCTGCTCGTCCGTAAGCCATTCATCTAACAAATAATAATCTGGAGCCGTAAACGCTCTAACCTTAGCTTTGGTACTCATCTTTAAAATATAACCGCAAAGGTACGCCAAAATTAGGTGTTATGCGCAAACTTCTCATTGTAAAAACAAATGAGTTTTTTAGAGAGAAGCCTATCGTTGGCAAAAATGGCTACATTTTATAGCAACAATAAGTGGGGGATAATAAAATTTTATCGGATAA
Organism: Bacteroidia bacterium; assembly: GCA_026932145.1. Taxonomy (NCBI): domain Bacteria; kingdom Pseudomonadati; phylum Bacteroidota; class Bacteroidia; species Bacteroidia bacterium. Next base: position 2,070 of record JAIXKT010000043.1, on the reverse strand, counting down.
TGATGTTTGAAAATTAAGATTTAGTTTGGGAAGAATAACGTTGCTTTTTAAGCGGTTACTTAGTGTTAGGTTAGATATGTTATGACGCATATATTTCGTATCTTTACAAAAAAACAATGATACGATACACGATTAAATTGACAAAGGAAGAAGTAGAGGAACTTCAGGCAATCATTAATAAAGGAAGCCATACTTCACAAACATTCCGTACTGCTTATATTCTGTTAAACTGCGATGAAGGCGAATATTCTGACAAAGTAACCAATGAACAGATTAGTAAAGTACTGAAAGTAGGGATGCGAACCATAGACAGAGTTAAGAAAAAATTTATTGAAGAGGGTTTCGAGCAAGTGCTGGAACGCAGACAGACAAGCCGAAAATATGAAATAAAGATAGACGGCGAGGTGGAAGCTAAATTGGTTGCACTATGCTGTAGCGAGCCACCCAAAGGATTTGCAAAATGGTCTTTGCGATTGTTAGCAGATAAGATGGTAGAGCTGAATTACGTGGACAGCATATCTTATGTTTCGGTTGGGAATGTTTTAAAAAAAATGAACTTAAGCCTTGGAAAGTAAAAGGTTGGGTAATTCCACCGGAAAAAAGTAGTGAGTTTGTAGCACATATGGAAAATGTATTGGATGTTTATAAAAGACCT
>JAIXKT010000043.1:0-868 GCA_026932145.1 Bacteroidia bacterium | reverse complement strand
CAAGGCAAAAACTCAGAAGACTTTATCCACCAATTTACGATTAACATAACACTACGGCTGTGGTAATTGTGAAGTTACCTCTTTGCCAATCTTTTTATCATAGCTTCTGAACCACAACCAAATGTCTTGGTTAATTATTCAAAATGAGCTTATTGTATGCAAACAAGAAATTTATAACTAAAAATTCACAATTAGGATTAGGTTTCCCACAATAAATGGAATTTGTACACACTTATTTGGAGTATTATAACTCACAGTTGTAACTTTGTCATAGAAACTCAAAAAAAAACCGATGAACACAACCATTCATGTGCTACCCAATGTAGTGGATAATCCTTGCGCTACAATAGTTGATACCTATCAGTTAGTTTTATTTAACGATGAAGTAAATACCTTCGAGTGGGTTATTCGTTGTTTGATTAGAATATGTAATCATACTTCAGAGCAAGCTGAACAATGTGCTTGGTTTATTCACTACAAAGGAAAATATAGTGTTTTACAAGGAAGTTATGATAAGTTAGAACCCTACTGCACAGCGCTCTTAGATGCCGGCCTAAGTGCCAAAATTGAATCTTGAGTTTATCCAGACATTCAAACTTCTTTTGGTTGTGGTTCAGAAAGTATGATGAAGTTTTTGGCAATAAAGGCTAACTTTATAGCCTATGCCAGAAGTCAAACTAAGGGTTATTTGCCCGCATTGCCGAAGCACAAAAATATCTAAAAATAGGCGGAAAAAGAACGGGGTTCAGAATTACTTGTGTACCACTTGTCGGAAACAATTTCTCTACGAATATCAGAATAAAGGTGCAGACCCTAAGAGGTTGTTTAAAAATGGTGTAAAAATTGTTAAATTATTTAATATCACATG
>JAIXKT010000042.1 GCA_026932145.1 Bacteroidia bacterium | reverse complement strand
GTGATATTAAATAATTTAACAATTTTTACACCATTTTTAAACAACCTCTTAGATATTTTCAAAAAATTATAGTCGCCGGGGAATACAATTTCATTGGCTTCTAAGTATTTCGGAAATGTATCTTTTGTAATACGCCAAGTTCTGTTTGCGTCTGCAGGGTATTCGTCTCCATTTTTAGGGTTTATCATTGTGAAGAAACTATTTGGTCTTTCGTTTGCTGTTGTTTGTTTAGTCATATCGTGAATACGCCAAGGTCTATTAGGGAAATCAGGTGTTTCATAATACTTTCTGCTCTTCCCTTCAATACTTGCTTGGAATAAATCGCTTTTCGCATAACAAATAATCCATTCATAATCTTGAGAAACTCCAAAAGGAACATCAGATTTTGTTGTTCTTTTCCGCCAAGGGAAAGTTGCCACAAAATTTTCCTCCCCAAAAACATCATCACAAAGTAGTTTCAAATTAGCTTGTTCATTGTCGTCAATACTTATAAATATTACACCGTCTTTGCTCAATAAATCCCTTGCTAATAATAGACGAGGATACATAAAAGCAAGCCATCCATTATGGCTTTTTTTGGTTTTGAAGCTAAAGTCCATACGTGCAAAATCGTCTTCGCTCAAGTTTGCCAAGCCTAAAACCTCTGCTTCTTCTTTATCAAATTTGTCGGGGTAAACAAATTCATCACTTGTGGTATTGTAAGGCGGGTCTATGTAGATACACTTTATTTTGCCGGTGTAGTAGCTTTTAAGAATTTTTAAACTGTCTAAATTATCGCCTTTTAGCACTAAGTTTTGGGTGCTCGTTTCGGCTACGCTCAACGAGCGGTTAAGGCGTAATTCTTTTTCGGTTTTTTTGGCATATTTAGCTCGGGCAAAGTTTCTGCCTACAAAGTTGAGCCCGTAGCCGTTTACTTTTTCGTCAATCGGTAAACCCAAAACGGTTTTTAGTTCGTTGAGGTTTATTTCGGAGTCACGGATTACGTTGGGGTAGTTTTCTTTCAGAAAACGCAACAATTTGTTTTCGTTGTTTTCTGTGCCAACCACTGAAAAGCCTGCGTTTATAAAATCTTGTTTGTTCATTATTTTTAACCATTATTTGTTTATGGATTGTTCGTTTCGGTTAAGCTCGTTTCGGCTTCGCTCAACGAGCTATTTAATTGGGCGTTGAGCGAAGTCGAAACGCCCTTTTCATCAGTTGGAACGCTCGTTTTGGTTAAGCTCGTTTCGGCTTCGCTCAACGAGCTATCTAATTGGGCGTTGAGCGAAGTCGAAACGCCAGTCTTATCAGTCGAAACGCCCTTTTCATTAGTCGAAACGCCCTTTTTTAAACTCCTGAAATGAGTGTCGTTTCCACATTCGGCAAGTTTATGTAAAAGGTTTGTTTTCCCATTTATCAAAGCTTCCTTTTTAGCTCTACTCCAACCCTGTACTTGCTTTTCTCTGTAAAAAGCGTCATCAATTCGTTGATATTCTTCATAATATACCAAAGTTACAGGTAAGTGCTTTTTTGTGAAGTTAGCCACTTCTCCCGCTTGGTGTTGTTCTAATCGTCTTTCCAAATTTTGTGTACTTCCGGTATAGTAAGCACCATTTGCACATTTCAATATATACATAAAATTTCCACCCATAATTACGGTAAATTGTTTATCAATGCCGCTAATTGCGTTTTATTGATACGTTCTTTAAATGATATTTTAATGTTTTCGCCGGTCTGAGCTTGTCGAAGACGGTAATACTCATTCAGAGCTTCAAAATATTTTTTGGCAAAATCTATTTTAGCTTTTTCAGATTCGGGTATGTCGGTAGAAGTTTTATAGCCTTTGGCTTCCACTACAAGGAATATTTTGTTGCCTTCGGTGCTTTTGATAGCATAGCAAAAGTCGGGATTATAATCTCCTAATGGTGTTTTGATTTTCAGGCGTGGAAGTTTGCCGAAAATTTCAATGCTGTCAATGTCGGGGTCTTGCTCCACAATTTCCAATTCAAAATCACTGTCATATTCAATCACTTCTTCAAACACCCATTTGGTTTTTAAATTGAAATCGCCTGCAATGTCTTTTTGAAATTTACCTACGCTTCCTGTGTCTAAATAGGTTTTCCCCTGTGTTGAGCAGTTCGATAAACTCACTGTATCACCTGTCGAAACATCGGTTTTGAATACATTGGGTAAACCGGTTCCGTTAATACCGTCATACTTAATGTTAGCTTTGAGCATTGCAATTAAGTTCTTGTTGATTATTTCGGAAATTTCCCGTTGTGCCTGTTCAGGATTGTTGCAGAGCATTTTGGTTTTGAAATCATCGCTCAAAGCATTGAAAACTTTTACAACAAATGAAATAGGGGTTTTGGTGTTGTTGGACAAAGTGCGAACCAATTCCAAATAATCAACTTTGCTTTTGTATGAAACGGTGTCAGTCAGCTTTTCTGTAATGGCGTATTGTTCGCCAATTTTGTTTACGTTTAGTTCTGCACGAATGGTTTGCAATAGAATTTCCTCAATGTTTACGGCTTCTATTTGCGTTTTAATGTTTTGTATCAGTTGGCTTTCCTGTTCTGCTGTCAAAGTTTCTAAAACATAGAAAGCATTTTTATTGATAGCGTTCCAAAGATTTTGGAATTCTTGCAAGTGCGTTGCCTTGATGAAAACTTTCTTTTTCTCCTTTTTCTCCTTTTTCTTCTCGGCTTTCTGCACATAAGTGTTTGTATCGGTTGCAAACAAGCTTTCTATTGCTTTCACTTGTTCTTCGGGCAAATTTTGTTCTTTTAGAATAGCTGAAAATTCAGGCGATTTTTCGTAAATCTTTTGTCCGTCCACAATTGCCTTGCGAACAATCATTTTCTTGTCTTTCAAAATATCATCAACCAAAGTAACTACTGTATCATCATCAAAGCCCGATTTTTCTTTAAGTATTTTAATCAGTTCCTGCTCTGTAAATGTTTCAGAAATCAGGAATGAGTTACTTAAAATTTCATTTTGAATTGCCTCAACGAAACCGTGTTCCTTGCTTGAAACAACAACATCAAGGTTGTTGATTTTCCAAAATGCTTCTTGGTCGTCATTGAGATTTTTCAGCGTGTTACGTTGTAAGTTTTGATTTACGCAAATGCGTAAACCTCTACCAATCTGTTGCAATTTTGATATTTCGCTTCCTTGATTTGAAAGTTTACAGATTGTGAAAACATTCGGATTGTCCCAACCTTCCTGCAATGCCCAAATGGAAAAAATGAAACGAGTAGGACTTTCAAACGAAAGCAATTTCTTTTTGTCTTTCAGAATTTCATCAACACCTGCTTTTACTTTTTCGTCTGCGTTTCCTTTATCGCCTGAAAAATATCCTTTGTGAACTTGCAGATTTCCATCTTCGTCAAAGTCATTTTGTAGGTATTTAAGATATTCTTTCGCGTCATTTCCTAATTCGTAATTTTTAATTCTTAATTGGCGTTCACGCCTATATTCTTCTTCAAAAATGGTTTTAATTTTTGGATTGCTTCCACGAAATAAATTAGTGTCGCTTTCCATAAAAAACAAGGTCAATGCTTTTATGCCTTGCTCAAACAAACCTTTTTCTTTTTCAAAATGAATTTTGATTGTTTCTTTAATCATTGCCCGCAATGATTCGTCCGACAAAGAATAATCAACTTTTTCAATCGTGTCGTCTGCTAAAACAAGGATGTCTTTATTTATTTTCTTTATACTTTTTCCGTTAAAAACTGCTCCAACCCCTAATTCTCGTCTGGCAATTATTCCATTAGTAGAAGTGCTCACAATGGCTTTGCTTACTGTTCCAATTTTTTCGATGCCAATAAGTGTGTCTGTGTTTTCAATTACATCTTGAGTATAAACTACGATTTTCTTTACCAAATTTTGTCGGAATGAAGAAATACTGTCTAAAACATAGGCAACATTGGATAAAGGCAAACTGTCTTTCTTTTTGGGGAATGTAGCACCAAAACGCAAAAAGTAATTTTCAAATCCTTCAAAATAGGTTTTAAAAGCGTTACCCTCAAAGCGGTGAGGTTCGTCCATTATCACGATTGGATTTAGTCGCTTCAAACATTCCAAATAGGTTTTTGGCGGTTCTTGATTAGTTACAAATAATTCGGGTGCATTCATTTCTCGTTCCAAAGGACGGTTCAAAATATTGTCACGACTATTGAACGAACTTGGAGTCATTACCAAAACCGATAAATGCGAAGTGCCTAAAAATTGCCTTAGAGGTTGTTTAAAAATGGTGTAAAAATTGTTAAATTATTTAATATCACATGGTTAAATACATATTTATTTGTATATTGCTGATTATTAATCAGATAATTAAGCAAGTATGAAAGCCTACCCAACCAACCTAACTGATATTCAGTACGAAGCTATTGAAAAAATAGTAAATGATAACAGGAAAAGAAAGCATCCTTTAAGATGTATTGTAGACGCATTATTGTACATCACCAAAACTGGTGTTCAATGGAGATTGCTGCCTAAAGATTTCCCTAAGTGGCAACTCGTTTATTATTATTTCAGAAAATGGACAGCAGAAGGGCTTATTGAAGAAATACATGATTTTTTGCGTGATAAGTTAAGAAAGGAAAAAGGAAAACATGTTTCACCAAGTCTTGGATTAATTGATAGTCAAACTGTTAAAACTTGTTCTTTCTCGTTATCAAACGGTTATGACGGAAACAAGAAAATTAAAGGAAGAAAAAGACATATTATTACTGACACATTCGGATTTATTATAGCTATTGTGATTCATAACGCTGATATTCAGGACAGAGAAGGAGCTAAATATGTTCTTGAAGAATTAAGATATAAGTACCCTAGATTGACAAAAATATTGGCAGATCAAGGTTATACCGGTAACTTAGCTGAATGGATTTTAAAAAGTTTGAATTACACTTTGGAAATTGTAAAAAAAGTGGCAGGAATTAGTGGATTTAATGTCTTACCCAAGAGATGGATAGTTGAACGAACTTTTGGATGGCTTGGTTTTCAACGAAGATTGGTTAATGACTATGAATTCCACCCCGAATGCAGTACAAGCTTTGTGCACTTAGCTATGATTAGAATTATGCTTAACAGAATAAAAAAATAAATTTTAAACAACCTCTTACGGCTGAAATGTTTCCTCCTTCGTAAACAAAGGTTTCAATTTCCTTTTCTTTCTCGTTAGCGTAAAAGCTTTTAAAGTAATCTTTTGTGTCCTCTAAGTTTGTTTTTGTTCCCTCTCGAATTGGAACTGTCGGAATAAGAACGATAAATTTTTTGTAGCCGAAATGCTTACTCAGTTCAAAAATGGTTTTGATAAACGTGAACGTTTTACCCGTTCCCGTTTCCATCATTATGTCAATGTTTTTAGTGTCTTGAACTGGAAAATTGTATTTGTGCTTTTTATGGTGTGCTGTCAATACCTCACCAAAATTTACTTTTTGGCGAAGACTTTCAAAAAGACTTACAATGTTTGTAACACAGTCCTCCTGATAGCTTTGTATTTCATATTGAAACTGTTTTGTTTCTGTTTTTGTCGTCATTTATTATTTCAATTTTCCAATTGTCAAAGTTAAAAATATTGCTCATAGTTCAGAAAGTATGAGCAATCCCTTTGGCAATAAAGAGTAACCTTACAATTTATTACCAAAGTAACGGTAATAGTTATTTGGGATCTTTGCCAAAGCGCAAGAATATTCCAAAATGAGTTGAGAAAGAATGCTGTGCTGACGAAGCCATAGCTTTCTAAGCCACAATCTTATTTTTTTCTTTTTGGGATGCATAGTATTTAAAACCAACAAGGGAAGTCTTTAGACTTCCCTTGTTGGTTTTAACGATAAATTTAATGATAAAGATGTTTTTTTAGAAAACGTTCATGGTATTCAGGACGTTATTCATGTCGCGTACGGCGGTAGCTGATTTAGCGAAGGCAGCACTTTCGTCTTCATTGAGTTTTAGGTCAATGATTTCTTCTATACCGCTTTTTCCAACTCGAATGGGTACGCCTAAGCAGATGTCATTTTGGCCGTATTCACCTTCTAAAAAGACGCTGCAAGGATAAACTCTTTTTTGGTCTTTTACGATAGATTCTGCCAACAAGGCAGCGGCAGCACCTGGGGCATACCAAGCTGATGTTCCTAATAATTTGGTTAAAGTTGCACCTCCAACCATAGTAGCTGAAGCGATTTCGCTCATTTTTTCTGGTGCTATGAATTTAGTTACTGGCATAGAAGCTACTGTGGCAAAACGGGTTAGTGGAATCATGGTTGTATCGCCATGCCCGCCAATAACGGTTGCTTGTAAGTCTTTGGGGTTGCATTTTAGCTCAAGAGCTAAATAAGCCTTAAACCGAGCACTATCTAAAATTCCGCCCATACCAATAACGCGGTTTTTAGGTAGCTTAGTGGATTTTAAAGTTAAATAGGTCATCGTATCCATCGGATTGGCAACTACGATGATAACTGCATTGGGAGAATGGGCTAAAATGTTATTTACAACAGTTTTAACAATTCCGGCGTTTACTCCGATAAGTTCTTCACGGGTCATTCCGGGCTTACGGGGAACACCAGAGGTAACTACCACTACGTCAGACCCGGCTGTTTTAGCATAGTCATTGGTACTGCCGGTTAAAATAGTATCAAATCCTAAAATGGATGAACATTGAAACAAGTCTAAGGCTTTTCCCTCAGAGACACCCTCTTTGACATCAAGGAGAACTACTTCATTACAAACCTGTTGGCGTGCTAACACATCAGCGCAAGTGGCACCTACTGCCCCTGCACCCACAACTGTAATTTTACTCATTTGTATCTAAATAATTTATGTGGAAAATTTTAAGTTCCAAAATTAGTACTAAATCTAATTAAAGCCCAAGATAAATTTTGAAAAAACATAAACATTAACCTAAATTTGCGGCACGAATTATAAGTAAAACAAAACTATTACGAAAACCAACTATCTCAGTTTAAAATTATGAGAAAATTTATTTTAACATTTACAGGGATTATATTCATTCTGGGGATTTTAACGATTCCGGCAGTTGCTCAAAAAAAGGGAGCTAATGATAAACGCACTAAAAAAGAGTGGAAGAAAAAAGCAAAGCAGTATGTTAAGAACCCCTTAGCACTGAAAAATAATCAGGAATCTTATCAACGGCAAATCGAAGAGCTAAACAAAAAAATTGCAGAACTAAGCCAGCGTTATACCGAAGCACAAGCAGATTTGGATAAATGTGATTCCGAATTAAAGAAGAAAAACACGGAACTGGCAGCCATGAAAGCCCAGTATGACCAATTAAATACAGCTTACGAAGCACAAAAGAAAGTTACCGAAAAAAATATCCAGCCGGGGCTTATATTTAAGGTACAGTTAGGCGCATTTAAGGTATTTAATATCAACCAATACTTAAAAGATACTCAAAATTTTGAAGGAGAATCTGCCGATAATTTTAACAAATACACTATCGGAAACTTCCGCGATTTAGCTATTGCAGATGCCTTTAAGTCAGATATTCGTAAAATGGGCATCAAAGACGCTTGGGTCGTTCCTTATCTTGACGGTGTTCGGATTGAGATGAAAGAAGCCAAAAAACGTCTGGGAATGCAAGAATAATTCCTATAAAAAACAACTTATTATCCTTAAAGATATATTGACTTTTGTCAAATTATCTTTAAGGATTTCTTGTTTATTCTATCTACATCTTAGGCTTATATCGCGCATAAATGAAGAAACTTTATTTAGACCCTCAAAATCCCTATTCTGTACTCAATAAATCGTATTTATGGCACTGGTGGCCGTTATTAAAGTTTGACTTAATCGGAAGATTTGGAGATTTTTTTTTAAGTAAACCGCCTCCACAAAAAGAATCAGATCCATTATTGCATCTTGGTTGTGGCGGTAATTACTTGAAAGGTTTTATAAATGCAGATTTTTATTACTATGCTTTTAAGTTTGGTAAAAATAAACCACAAATAGATTGGCTCTTAGATTTGCGTAAGCCACTAAACTGCCCGGATAACTTTTGGGCAGGAGTATTTACCGAACATACCTTAGAACATTTACATCCGTCAGATAACTATTTGCTACTAAAAGAGTTGTTTAGAACTATGAAAAATGGTGCTTATATTAGAATCTGCGTACCCGGCCTAATGGAAACCATTCGTGCTTTTCAACCTGACCCGGACGAAGCTATTATAGAATACAAAAACACACTACCTTACACAACCTTAGCAGAAGCGGTTTGGGGACTTACGCAGCAATGGGGGCATTTATCTACGTTTAATGCAGAATTTTTAACGGCACTATTAGCAGAGGCCGGATTTTCTAACTGCGTAGAAGTTGCCTTTAAAGTTGGAAATAACCCTAAATTAATCCAAGATAGCCCTGAAAGGCACTTAGGAAGTTTATATGTAGAGGCGCAAAAAATAATATCTTCTTAAATGTCTATTATGAATAAGTATTTTGTAGTTTCGCGTCAATTTTGGTTCACTGATAGTGGTCAAAATTAGTTTTTGAGATAATTTATTTCACATCAATAAAACCGTATCATATTTTATATTTATGAAAACTGTTGCAGAAGGCGAGGCTTTATTAAGCCCGACCAGCGAAAATCCGTATGAGTCTATGTTGGCTCGCTTTAACAAAGCATCCGACATTTTGAATTTAGATTCAAGAGAAAGAAACATTCTAAGCCGTCCAGCTAGAATTGTTATGGTAAACTTACCCGTTACAATGGATGACGGCCGCACGGAAGTTTTTGAAGGCTATCGAGTGATTCACAATACAGCCCTTGGCCCCTCCAAAGGTGGAATCCGTTATTCATTGGACGTTAATATGGATGAAGTAAAAGCATTAGCTGCTTGGATGACTTGGAAATGTGCCGTAGTGAGCATTCCTTATGGAGGTGCTAAAGGTGGAATATGCTGTAATCCAGCTTCTATGAGTGTAGGTGAGTTAGAACGCTTAACCCGCGCCTATACAGACTCTATGATTGACGTTTTTGGCCCTGACTTAGACATTCCGGCACCCGATATGGGCACCAGCGGAAGAGAAATGGCATGGATAGCAGATGAATTTTCTAAACTCTGCGGCGGCAAGTTTATACCAGCAGTTATCACCGGAAAACCCTTAGAATTGGGTGGTTCCAAAGGACGTGTAGAAGCAACCGGACGTGGCGTTATGACTACTACGCTTGCTGCATTAGAAAAACTCGGCATGAAACCCAGCCAATGTACCTGCGCCGTTCAAGGTTTTGGAAACGTAGGCTCAATCTCTGCAAAACTCTTAAACCAACACGGAGTAAAAATCGTTGCCATCTCTGACCATACCGGCGCATTCTATAACCCAGAAGGAATCAACATTACCCAAGCTATAAACTATCGTAACGAAAACAAAGGCGTTCTGGAAGGCTTTAAAGGCGGTAACAAAATAACAAATGCCGAATTATTAGCCTTAGATGTAGATGTTTTAGTGCCAGCAGCCTTAGAAAATCAGATTACTGCCTCCAATGCCAATGACATTAAGGCAAAATTGATTTCAGAAGGTGCTAACGGCCCAACATCTGCAAGTGCAGACAGCATCTTAAACAGCAAAAATATCATGATAATACCGGATATTTTAGCCAATGCCGGAGGAGTTACGGTTTCTTATTTTGAATGGGTACAAAACAGACGCGGACATTATTACAGCGAAACGGAAGTTAATGAACGCGCCGATACCATCATGAAAGACGCTTTTGAAAGAGTTTATAACGCATCATTACTGCATAAAGTCCCAATGCGTGAAGCTGCCTACATAGTAGCTGTTGACCGTGTTTCCCGTGGATTAAAATTACATGGAAAATACTAATTAATTTATTCTTACAACCATTTTAAAACTTAGAGTGGCTATTTTACCCAAAATAGCCACTCTAAGTTTTAAAATGGTTGTGGTTCAGAAAGCATGAAAGCTATAGTTTTTGCTGCAATAGCATCCTAAGGGTTTTTAAGAAAAAGAGGAGGCAAATTTAGTAACTGATGTTACGCAATATTAAGTAGTATTTTTAAGACTTGGTGTT
>JAIXKT010000041.1:54018-69226 GCA_026932145.1 Bacteroidia bacterium | reverse complement strand
CTCCCCAAAAAATCAAAATTTATTTTGAACGGGAGAAAATTTGGGCTTTTTTAAAAATTTAGAGGTTGTGCAACACGCTCGTAATTTATCATTGTAGAAGTAAATCTGAAATAATGTAGCTAAGAAAACAATGATTTCAAAAAATATCTTAATAAAGCTACTGCTCTCTGACCCTTCTGATGATAGCTAAGGTTAATCCGATAAGTAAAAGAATAGTTCCTAACCACAAGACTGAGATATAAGGTTTATAGACAGCTTTAAACGTCAGATAATCAGGGAGTTTTGGTCTTTCTTCGGTTTGAATGACGATTTGTTCTTTTTGTGGATTTGCCCCTACAAAAGAAAAACGAATACCTATTTCTTCTACAACATCTGGAACTGTGGTTGTGTTTTGGCCTTGTATTAGAAACATAGGTTTTGCTGCATATTCTTTACCGTTAATATTCAGCCGAAGTTTTGCCCGAACAACCATATCATAGTCTTTTAGCTCAGGGATTTCGGTTACTCGCACAACGCTTTCTAATACACAAAAGCCTTGTTGTAGAAAAAAAGTATCTCCTATTGCCACCCGATGTTCTTTTAAAATAACACCTGAATCAGCCGGCTGCTGTTCCGGTGAGGGTACCGAAGAAATGTGAACATACAGGTCTTTATCCCAAAATATTTTTCTATCCGGGTGAGCAAGCAATCCCATTCTGGGGTTTATTTCCGCCTCCGGATACAAAACAAAACTGTGTGTGGTGTCTTCTAAAGAAGTAAAACGCAAACCATATAAAGAACGATTGTTGATTGGCTGCGGCTGTAAAATAAATAGATTTCTCTGTATAAATGATTGTAAATCAGATAGTTTTACTTTATCTTGCCAGCTTACCCGATGGTTGTTATGTTGGTTAGAATCCGGCTCAAAAAACTGTGTGGGAAATTCTACGGCAAAGGTTTCTCCAACAGAGTCTTCAAAGGCAAACTTAATGACGGCCTCTGTTTCAGAAATAGCACGCAGATTTTTAATGGGTTTAGTTACCTGCTTTTTCCCAATATAAGTAACCCGAAAATCCCGAACATATTTTGGCTGATTAGGCAATAATAAAACGTTATCAGATTTTGCATCACTGGGAAATGAATCACCTAACTCAAAAGGGTTCAAATTTAGAGAAACAATTCTTTCATAACCATTTGAAAGCAAACTTCCTATAAAAACAAGTGCCATTCCAATATGTGCTAATGAGCCTCCTACCCGAACCAAATGGCTACGATGTTTCCGAATCAACTTGTAGGCTACATCTATATTGGAAAGTAACGCAAATAAACTTGATAATATCAATAATTCATCAGCTATAGAGATAAAAGTGGTTGTAACTTTCTCAAAAAAGCCGGAATTTTCAATAACTTGTCTGAACGTTTGATTGTAAACAAAATCCCACCCAAACCAAAGAAAAGCCCCAATGATAGCTAAGGAAAATACTAAAGATAATGCAAATGGTTTGAATAGCAACCATTTAAACTTTGTTTTTGATTCTGAATGCCAATAAACATATTGAGCAACTGCTGATAAAGCGGCTATGCCAATGGCAAACCAGACGTTCCATTTATAGTAAAAGAATTGAACCTGAACCGGTGGGGCTAAGTTTGTGCCAAGTAGTTTATTAATAACCGGCAATGACGTTACTAAAATAATCTCTAAGCCACAGAAAAATAGCACGATAGCTCCCAAAAAAAGCATTAATTCGCGGGTAACTTGTGGCGAAGATTGGTTAGTATCTGGATCGTTAGGCATTGACTTCCAGCGATTTATTAATAAAACGATAGCTCCTAAGGAATATACAAGCAGAAGTAAGAGTAACTGTCCGGAAAGCCCTAAATCGGTAAAAGTATGTACGGAAGTATCTCCCAGAATACCGCTACGGGTCAAAAATGTGCTGTATAAAACCAATAGAAATGCCAAAAACAGCAAAATTATACTTAGTCGAAAATGATGGTGGTGCTGACGATAAGCAAGTAACGTATGTGCACCTGCAACGAGCACTAACCAAGGCACTAACGAGGCGTTTTCTACAGGGTCCCAATTCCAGTAACCTCCAAAATTGAGCGTTTCGTAAGCCCAATAACCTCCCAATAAAATTCCAGCACCTAAGGCTAAACAAGCACCTAAAACCCAAGGCATTGTTGGTTTTATCCAGCTACTATAATCCCGCGTTATTAACCCAGAAACGATATAGGCAAACGGAGCTATCGTTAAGGCAAAACCCAAAAATAAAGTAGGCGGGTGAATTACCATCCAATAGTTTTGCAACAAAGGATTTAATCCATTTCCATTAGCCGGAATAAAATTGGGATTCTGAGCAAAAATGGGCGCATCAGACATCACATCTTTGAGTAATGCAAAAGGAGAGCTACCTACTTTCCAGCCTGAAAGATCCCCAAAGGCAACAAAACCGGCTAATACCGTGAAACCTAATAAACTCCAATATTGCCAGCGGGAAAGGTTGCTTCTAAAAATCCACCAACCTCCACTCAAAAGTACGATGGATATTAACGCTGATAATAGGTTGGATTTCCACTGCCACGCAAAACCTTCTATTCTGAACCAAATACTCAATATTAAAATCAAGCATGATGCCGCTAGCCAAATGGATATGGGTTTTTTAATTGTAGCTATATTAAGGTTTTCCTTGTGAAACAGCCCACAAACTCCCAAGATACCGATAGACATAGCTATACGAACGATGACATCGGAAAAATAGGCACCTAAAACCATCGTAGCTAAAATTATCTGAACACTGGCCGTTACACTCAATACCCCAATCTGATGGGCAAAATCTTTTCTTAACCAATTTACAATCAGTATGCTATGCCAAAACATCCACAATAAAAAACTGCCCTCTTGCCCTTCCCAAAAACAAGAAATCATGTAGTATATGGGAAGTTCATTAGAAGAATGGCTCCAAACGTAATGATATTGATATTGATGAGTGTATATCAGATAAAATAAGATAGAGAGAGCTGCCCATATTGACCCTGCATGAAACCACAAAGCTGCTTTACCAATAGTAGCCCACGGAGATTTGGGCGAAATTGGGCTATCGGAGCGTTCATATAGAGCTATCAAGAGAGCTACGCTACCGATAATCGCCGTAACGAACGCTAAAGCTAACGCAGCAAAGCCGATATTACCGGCATTGAGAATTTCCATATATAATAACCCACTTATTAAAAATGCGTTATACTTGCCGCATCACCCCATAAGTCCTCTAAATGATAAAAACTTCTGGCCCTAGGCAAAAATATATGTACCACAACATTCACAAAGTCCAACAAAATCCAGTCAGAATGTTTGTCCCCCTCAATATGCCACGGACGTTCACTTTTTTTGAGTTCTACTTCATCTAACACATTGTTAGACAGTGCTTCACAATGAGTGTCAGATGTTCCGTTACAGATAATAAAAAAGTCAGTACTACGGTCCTTAATATTTCGTAAGTCTAACTGAACAACATCAAGGGCTTTTTTATCTAAAAGTGCTTCTATAATTGTTTTAAGCAGATCTTCAACAGGAATATCGGCTTGTTTTAAACCTCTTTTACGTTTCATTTGCGCAAAGTTACGCTTTTGGTATTGATGAAATAAACCCAAATAACAAAAATACAGAACCTAAGACAATAGATAATATAAACAAAGAAGCTACATATAGCTAACTATCTGATTTTCAATAATTGCTTAGTAATTTTCCTAAAAAATCATTTCTTCATAGTGCCTATTGCTTTTAAATCTATTATAATTGTCCGCAGAAGAATAGAATGTCATCTAATTGCCCAAATTCTTGAATATGAGAATCAATGAATTTAGAAAAGTGTTCGGTTAGCTTAACTGCATTTAGGCCGGCATAATCATCTAAGAAGTTTAGGATACCTTTATCGCCTAATTTTTTACTTTCTTCAATCAGTAGGTCTTTGAGGCCATCTGTGTAAATCGCTATTTGTTGGCCGGGTTCATAGTTAAAGCAAGCCGTTTTAAAAGAGCCGGAATTTTCAAGCTGGATATAGCCCCATTTGTCGCTTTTCAGAGAGATAAGGCGGTTATTATTAGATAAAACCTCTATATTACTTTTTGAGGGGTTGATTTTAAGCATGGTAAAATCAAAAGATATTTTTTCTTTTTCTACGATTTTTTTGAAGTTTTGGAAGAAAAATTTATCTACTGTTTGCTGAAAGTGCATTAAGTCGGTTTCATGGTTTATGCTAAAAGTTCCGAGCAAGATTGTGGCTAAGGTGGTAGTCAGCATTGAGGCAGATATTCCATGCCCTACTGCGTCAATGAGTACAATAAAATGGCTTTCAGCCTGATAGGAAGACCAAAGCATATCTCCAGAGACGATATTTAGTGGGCGGTCAATTTTTCCCTGAAATTTAAAGAGAGAGGATAAGTTATCTTGCTCTGCGCAAATTCCGTTTTGGAATCTTCGGGCTAACATGAGGGATTCTGAAAACTCAAGTTTTTGAATTTCCATATCTAAGATTTCTATTCTGGCCACAACCAAGTCTGCTAAGGCTACGAAAGTCCTGAATTCACTTTCGTATAGCTTAATATTTCTGGCTTTTTTGGCTTCTACGATAACCGGAACGGTTTCGTGCATCGTCTGATGAACTTCAGTAAGTTCTTTAAAAATGGTAAGTTCCTTAAAATGGGTAGATTCCGGCCCATGTAGCCATTTTCCTAATTTACATTGTGTATGATTTACAAACTCAGGGTCACTTTGGGTTAATCCTAAGAAATAGTCTTTGACTTTATCTCGCCAAGCGAGATGGTTAAATCTAGCTACCTCAAGAATGGGTACAGATAATTTTTTATTCATAATATATGGCTGGGCAAAAGTATAGTGGATTGTATGATAATAATGTGATTATTATCATACAATTAAGAGATTTTTGTTAAAGGTTTAAAAATACGGTATTTTGTCAAGAGAAATATCAATTTGATACTATTTTTGTTTAATGGCTAAAATAGTTATATCGTCTTGTATATCAGTATTCTGTAAGTGATTTCTTATTGCTTGCCTAAAAATCTCGATAGTTTCTTCGGTAGAGAGGTTTTGGCATTTAGCGAGTGTGTTTTGGATTCCTAAAAATTCAAACATATCTCCGTCTGGTGATACGGATTCGTGCAGCCCGTCTGTAACGCATAGGAGCATATCTCCGGTATTTAGCTCAATGGTTTGATATGGGAATTGGTTATTTAGGGTAGAGCCTAAGTATAAGGCTTTGAAGACAAATTGTTCGGTGTTTCCGTCTTTTCGGAGAATCCAAACTGGGGGCATACCGCCGGCTGATAGGGTTAGTTTCCCGTCTTTCCAAAATCCCAATATCATACCGATATACATTCCTCTCAAACTCATCGCAGCAATATTGACAGAGAGTTCATGTAAAATTTTCTCGGGGCTTTCGATTTGCCGGATTGTTTGTAGGTATCCTTTTGCGGCTGCGACCATAAAGCCGGATTTTAGGCCGTGCCCGGTAGCATCTCCTAAGGCAAACCAAAAAGAATTATCAGGTAGCTCTTTAAAATCGTAATAATCACCGCCTACTTCGGTAGCCGTTTGCATCCAAACATTGAGTTCAAAGTTGGGATGATTGGGTATTTTTTTGGGAAGCATTGCAAACTGAAAGCGGCGTGCATCTTCTAACTCTCTGGTTTTTCGTAAGTTATCAGCTTCAATCGTTTTTTGGAATAATTTTAAATCTTGCAGTGCTTTGGCCAAGTCAGCGGTTCTATCTTGCACCAATACTTCAAGTTCTTTACGTTTTAGGGTATTTTGGTGGCTGCTATATTTTGCATATAATATTCCGGCTAAAATGAATAGCAAGATACAAAGTGCTATAAACCATTTGGTTTGATAGAAAAAATGCGGTACAACTATTGTGATAACGTCTCCGTCTTCATTCCAGAGGCCATCGCTATTGCAGGCTGCTATTCTTAGGATGTATGTGCCCGGCGTTAAATTAGAAAAGAGTATTTCACGTCTATCTTTTACGCCTATCCAATCCTCTCCAATATTATCAAAACGATATTTGAATTCAACTTTATTGGGGTTTCCGTAAGCAAATGCAGTGTAATGAATTTCGATTTTTTTTGATTTTTGGGAAATAATAATGGGATCTGTTTTGGGTATAAATTGGTCATCAACCCAAACGTCTTCGATATGTACATTTGGTGGAAATGGGTTTGGAACTATGGTTGCCGGATTTATCCTCACAATTCCTTTTAGGGTAGGGAACCAGATATTGTTATTTTTATCTAATATCCCGGCGGGGTATCCGCTATTACATTCATTACTGCGCATACCTTCGTAGGTTCCGAAGTATTTTACTTTTAGCTTTTTGGCTTTTCCAGATTTATATGCTTCTAATGATCTGTTTGAGATTCGATAAATTCCCTTATTTGTACTGAGCCAGAGATAGCCTTTTTTATCTGCCAAAATACGAATGACTACATTATCGCCGATTCCGGCTTCTATATTATAGTTAAAAACTTTTTTATCAGCTATTTGAAATATTCCATTTCCCCATGTTCCAACCCAAATATTTTGCAAGCTATCTTGAAATAGGGATAAAATATAGCGACCGTCAAAGTGTTTATGTGCGTATTCTGGGATAGATATAACGTTTTTATTCCAAGATGCGATTCCCATACTGGTTCCAATAAGCATACTGCCGTCTGCTAAGGGCAAAAAAGCTCGAACTACGTTAGAGGGTAAGCCATTTTGCTGTGTGTATTGGGTGAATTTTCCGTTTTGATAAATAAAAATCCCCTGCCCGTCAGTACCAACCCAAATTCTATCCTGATTATCAGTGTATAACGCCCGAATAGTTTTGGCAGAAATACCGTCTTTAATGGTAAATTGATATGCTTTTCCGGATTTATAACGGATTAGTCCTTTGTCATCAGTTCCAATCCAGTAATTTTCATTTTTATCTTGGGTAATGGCAAATACATATTTGGATGGGAAGCCGTTATTTGGGTGGTGGTGTTCAATAACGGTTTGGTTACGCATTTTGAACCATCCGCCTTCACGTGTACCGATGCAGAGGTCTCCGGCGTGGTCTTCATAAATAGCTTTAATATTGGTAGCCGGTAACCCTTCCGGCGGGCCATAGGTAAGCAGTGAACCCCGATAAAGTTTATTCAGCCCTCCACCACTTGTGCCAACCCAAATATTATCCTCAAAATCACAAAATAAAGATAAAATAACATCAGATGCAAGGCCTGTTTCTTGGGTAATACGTTCAGTATGAGTTGTATAGCGATATAACCCTTCTCCCCATGTTCCTATCCAAATAGCTCCTTTTCTATCTGCACGAACTACTGTTATATCACTGCTATACAGGCTATAAGCACTCCCAACACGGGTTATTTCGTTATTTTTTATGCGATATAAGCCGCTTCCAAAAGTCCCTATCCATAAAGAAGAATCTTTGCCACTTGCTAATGAGCGTACTTGAGAACTTCTAAGGCCGGGTAATGTGATTTCTGTCCAATTATCGTTATTAAGCAAAAATAATCCAATGTCAGTAGCAACATAAAGTCCTTTTTCTGTGTAAGTTAAATCAAAAATAATGGGTTCTACTTGTGCAGAAGGTGAAATCTTATTCCAAGTAAGTCCCTGTAAACGATACAATCCCTTTTCTGTTCCTACCCAAATACGTTGATCATAATCTTCCCAAACTACATTGATAGAAGCATCGGAGGGAAATTCATTGATTTGTTCTAGCCTTTTTTTGTCTGACCTCAAGCGGTATAATCCCCCTAAGTGTGAACCCATCCAAATATCACCATCATGAATATGGGTTAAACTGCTCAAAAAATGAGTTTGTAGCTCAGGGGTATTGGTGTTGTCATATACTTTAAAGCGGATACCATCAAAACGAACCAAGCCTTCTTGGGTTCCAAAGTATAAATATCCTTCCGTAGATTGGGTAATTGTGTGTACAGATTGCTGCGGCAAGCCATTTTCGGTTGTCCAATGCAGAATCTGATATTGAGACAACGGCACAAACTGCTGCCCAATAGCTAATTCTGTAAAGAATAGCCCAATTAAATAGATTAATATAACTCGCCAAAGTATATTCACACAATATCCTAAAAGCCCCGCAAATTAACAACCTAATCCGAACTTAGGCTAAATTTTTATTGGTTGGTCTAAATCTTTGCTTGTACTTTAAGGTGTATAAGCAATAAATATTAAGTAAAGTTGTTGCTACAATACCTTGTTTCCCGTATCTCTTTTTGTGGTTAGGAATTGCTTGCAATATGCTAAAACTAATAGCAAACATTTTTAAAAACAGCTAAATTTGTAATTCAGAAACTTTTGTAATGAAACGCCTCTTAGTCAAAACCATCACTTTATTTTACTTCTGTCTATCCATAATTTGTTTTGGACAAACTACTCAAAACCAAACAGTAAAAGGAATTTATTCTTTTGCTTATGGGCCAAATTTCCCTAAGTCAGCATCTTTAACTTTACCATATATATCCGGCATGACTGCATACTGGGGCTGGCGAGATATTGAACCAACTGAACAGAATTTTCACTTTTCAAATATTGACTCTCTCTTAGACTGGGCTGCTCTAAACAAGAAAGTGATTAACGTAGGCTATTTTTTGGGGGATTTTACCCCAGAATGGGCTATTGCTAGGGGAATTAAGGTAATTAACTGGACTAAAAACTATACCGAAGATGAACAGCGTTATTTCAAAAAGCCAACAGAACCCCAACGCTCACCCATTCCTTGGGACTCTGTATATCTAAATTTATGGAAAAAAGCGGTAGTTCAAATAGCAAATCGGTATAAAAACCATCCGGGTTTAGGGGCAGTTGCTATATCCGGCCCCACAATGCGAGACCTCTCTTGTGGCTTGCAAATCACGAAACCCCTTGAATGGGAGGAATTTAAGCAAAATGGATACTCCCCAGAAATACTCTTTCAGGCATGGAAAATGATGATAGAATTTTATGTAAATCAGTTTCAAGGTCATCCCCTTTATCTTGTGATTGGGCCGGAAAAACCAGCAACTAACGATGTAACCTTAGCTACTAAAATCATAAATTATCTAATTGAAAAAAACTACCCAAATATTACAGTACAATGCGTTTTCTTAAACGATACATGGTTTTTAACAGGTGGAGCAGCCGTAAAAATCAGAGCACTACTACGTAGATATTATGAAGCCGGCCACCCAATCAGCTTTCAGATGGCCCAATCAGCCCAAAGAAATGACACATGGAAAGGAAAAAAAATAGTCCAAAGTTTAAATGCCTGCCTCAATATCGGCATAGAAAGTAACGCCTCATGGATAGAAGTTTGGCACGATGACATCATCATGCGTAGCGACCGAAAGACACCAAACACCAATTATCAAACAACAATCCAAGAAGCAGCTAACAAATTAAAATAACATGATTCTAACTAAAAACGAAACAAATAGCTACTTTTTTAGCCCAGAAATCAAAACTTTAACCTAAAAGATGTGGAATAGACCGTTTCCATAAAGAAAATTATTCAAAAAGCCTTTTACCGTTAAACGATATTTCTTAACCAAAAAAACAATACTTGTTGCGTTTAGTAAAATTCACATTTTGTAATTCAAAAAAAGTTCCCAATCTTTGGGAAATTTTGGGAAAACCCTATCCAAAGTTTAAATAATTAGAAATAAGTATGTTTAAGAGAGTATTTGCGTATTTTATACTATTTTTGATGCTTGGGCAGGTAGCCCTTGCTCAGAATTATTCGTTTGACCCAAACGATCCGGTATTTCTGCAACGTGTTCAAGAAAAGAACCTTCGGACTCAGCAGTTTCTTGACCTATACAACGTGAACCCTAATGCTGCGTATCAGTTACTTAGGCAAGGACAAGGAAATGCAGCCTACGTTACCGGCCCGGAACAGGATTGTGCGAACGCAACTCCGGTATGCTCAAACTCTTATACACAGCCCAACTCTTATCAAGGATACGGTTCTACGGTAGATGTATCTCCTAGTACTACGTGTCTATTAAGCGGAGAAACAAACTCAACGTGGTATATTTTTACTACTCAATCATCTGGGGTATTTACTTTTATGCTTAATACCCAGCAAGATTATGACTTTATTATGTACAATATAACCGGAACAAGTTGCTCCTCTATTCCTTCTCTAACTCCGGTTAGATGCAACTATTCCGCTCAATATGGAAATACCGGCTTACAAAACTCCGGAAATACCAGCGCAGCAAGTATTTCTGTGGATGCTTCGGGAAGCCCATATATGCCCGGCGTTCAGGTTACAGCAGGACAAACATACGTCCTGATGATTAATAACTATACCGGAAACAGCACCGGTTATTCCCTCACATTTGGTGGCGTATCAATTGCAGACGTTACCCCCCCTACCTTGCTATCTCCCGTTAATGTTTCCTGTAATTCTCGCTCAATTACATTAAGGTTTTCCGAAAATATCAATTGTTCTACCGTTTCTCCGGCAGATTTTTCATTTACAGGACCTTCGCCTATTTCCGTTTCCAGCATATCCGGCTGTACATCTGCATTTTCTAACTCAATCACATTGAACCTGAATGTAGGTATCTTAACACCTGGCCTTTATACGTTAAATATTGCAGCAGGCTCTATTTTGGATGTTTGCAATAACGGAATACTTGCTGCTTCTGAGCCATTTACGCTTGTTGCAGATGCAATTATTACGGGAAACTCTACAACTTGTACCGGAGGTTCGGTAACATTAACAGCAGATCCGGCAGGAGGCACCTATCTATGGAATAATGGCCAAACAACCCGCACCATTACAGTAAGCCCCGTTGTTACTACAACTTATCGAGTAGAAGTAACCATAGGAGCTTGTGTCAGGGCAGACACACATTTGGTTGTCGTTTATCCCGGTGTATCAGTTATCGTAAATCCAGATAGTGCCGTTGTTTGCGGTGCGGGCACAATGACCGTAACTGCATCAGCACTGTTGGGTTCAAGCCCTTGCGCAACGTGTACATATTCATGGGCACCCGGCGGGCAAACTACCCCTGTGGTAAACTTAGGCCCCGGTACTTATACCGTTACGGTTTCAGACGTTTCTAATGGCTGTCCCTCCGCATCAGCAGTTACCAAATTAGTAACCGTTTCAGGCAATCCTCCGCCTGCTTGTAATAATATTTACGTAACGACAACCGGTACAGGAGATGGCTTAAGCCCTTCAAACCCCACTACTTTGGTGGCCGCATTGCAACGGGCACAATGTAGTAACGTTACAATCAAAGTAGCTGTAGGAGATTATAATATATCAGCTCCCTTGGTAATGGGAAGCTACACAACGTTAGAAGGTGGGTTTAGTACCGATTTTCTAACCAAAACAAGTTCTATGGCTACTGCAGGAGCATTTCCCAATCGGGGTACCCGCATTATCCGTTCTACCGCCTTAGATCCGGGTAGCCCGGCTGCCTCGGTAGGAAACTCTAATAACCCACGAGTAACTGCCATATCCGTAACATCAGGATCTCAATATTTCAGGATTCAAGATATAAGAATCGAGATGCCTAATAACCACACTGCGGGAACTCGTATAACCAACTATGGAATCTATTTAGGAAGTGGCTGCTCAAGCTATAATATTGTCCGATGCTGGGTTGATGCCGGAAAGGGTGCAGATGGCGTTAGCGGTACTGTAGGTACTAGCGGCGGTTCTGCAATTGCTGCAATGAATGGCACTAACGGCCAGAATCAAGGCAGAACCGCAGGCACGGGTGGTGCCGGTGGTGCTGTTGGTGCTAATGGCGGCAATGGCGGTATGGGTGGTGCTAGCGGAAATAATATGGGATCAAATGGTGTTTCCGGCGGCGGCGGCGGTATTGTAGGAACTCTCCAGCCCGGTGCCGGAGGCCAAGGCGGGAATGTAGCCTGTGACGGAAACATAGGCTGCGGAGACCCCGGTGGATGCTCTACAAACACCTGTGGAAATGGTGCCAGAGGCAAAAATGGCGTTACCGGAAGCAATGGTATTGACGGTGCTGATGGTGCTAATGGCCTTTCTCCTACTTATGCTGCGGGCTATTTTATGCCGGGCTCAAATGGTTTGCCAGGGGCTGATGCCGTTTCTGACGGTATCGGCGGCGGTGGTGGTGGCGGCGGCGGCGGCGAGATAAGTAGCTGTTTAATCTTTTCGACTACTGATCCGGGATCCGGCGGCGGCGGCGGCGGTGCCGGAGGTAAAAAAGCATTGACAGCCGGACAGGGCGCAACATCAGGCGGCGGAGCTTTCGCAATATTCTCAGTTAGCAGCGGCGCAGGCGCAAATGTTATTGACTGTAACTTATTTGCAACTGCTGGGGCATCTGCAGTAGGCGGTGCAGGCGGTGCAGGCCAGCCCGGTGGAATCGGTGGAACTGGCGGAACCCCTTGTGACGGCGGGCGCGGCGGCAACGGCGGTAATGGCGGACGCGGCGGCAACAGCGGCAACGGCGGTAACGCACAAGGCGGAAGCACCGGACTAAAAGTAGATCTGGTCGGCGTAACCCTCACTACATTACCCCATACCAACCTTCAATTAGACCAACAACAATTGGTTACGACCACCAATATTAACTGTACAGTCCGAAATCAAACTTTAACAACCAATAACGCTTCTCCATCTTGGTTATCTTTAGGAATAGATGCCAGCCCGGCCAATCCAAATGTAACCAGCACTCCTATTACTACCCAGTACTCTTCAGTAGGGCGTAAATCTCTTTCGCTCGGAAATGGAACGAGAACTACTACACAACCATATCCTATAAAGTGGTTTTCAAGCGATAACGCAGCAGCAGTACCTATCAATGATAATGCTTTATCAACCACTAATTTAACTGTTTCCGGTTATACTGATAATGGCGGTAATGTTCCAGCAGCGGGTGTTTTTATTAACGCTCAAATTAACCATACATATATAGGAGATGTTGAACTCTACTTACAGGCACCAAACGGAAAAATCTTGAAATTAGTTGAAAACAAAGGCGGAGCCGGAGCAGGTATGTGGTCTGGCTTTAATGGTACTGTTTGGACGGATGCTGCGGGAGCTGCTATGCCACCGGCTCCACCAAGTACCTCTATAGATTTCAGACCAGACGGATCATTAACAGTTGGTAGCGCAGGAATTGTACCCACAATTTCTAACTTTGCTGCCCTTGGCGGCTCTCCTGCAAATGGAGTATGGAAATTACTCGCTTATGATGACGCATCCGGAGACGTTGGCTCTGTGCTTTGGTGGGAAATTAGCTTCGGCGGTTACATAAACGCAACAGATTATGCTATTCCGGACGGAAGCCCAAATGCAGGTGTTACAAGCAACATTACAGTTTCCGGTATGCCTACCACGCTTTCTAATGCCCAAAATATGGTCGTTCACTTAGATTTAACCCATACTTGGGATGCCGACGTAGATTTATACTTAACAGCCCCTAATGGAAGTACACTAAGACTATCTACGGATAATGGTGGTTCAGATGACGATTACGGTGGTACTCGTTTTACAGACGCAGCAACTATAAATATAATAGCCTATACCGCACCATTTAGAGGCTATTTACGTCCGGAAGGAGGTCTTGGCACTGAAAACGGCATTACCCCAAACATATCAACCTTTTCTGCCCTAAATGGCTCAAACCCAAATGGAACATGGTCATTAAAAGTATTTGATGATAGTGGGGCAGATACAGGAATCCTTCGCTTTTGGGCAATTGACTTTGCCGATGAAACCAAAACTACCAGTACAACTTCGGTTACAGATAATTATACAGATTTTGTTGATATTGCAACAACTCCCACCACCTTAAATCCTACAATCATCAGCGTTCATGATACCATTTGCCCCAATACAACCGGCTTGTATGTTTCCGGAATTAGAACCGGAGTTTCGTATGAATGGAAAATAATTAGCTTACCTTCAAATACCATTATTGCTACCGGAACAAATGATAGTCTATCATATAATTTTACTACTTCGGGAGATTATATTGTGCGTTCTATTGTAACCTCAATTTGCTGCGCAACCAAAGACTCCGTAAGCTACAATGTTCACGTAATAGACAATTCGGTTCCGCCGGTCATAGTTCAGACCCCAGTTTCACCGATTTGTAATGGAGCATCTATCGTGCTATCGGTTCCAACACTACCGACTACCTTTAGCTACTCATGGAGTACCGGTGATTTAACACCTACCGTAACCCTAAATCCAACATCAACGACAACAGTTACCTTAAACGTAGTTACAGATAAGGGTTGCCCGTTACCGCAGGCTTCTACCACGATTACAATTTTCCCGATACCTCAAGTTGATTCAATAACCGGTAATCCGGTTGTGTGTGCAGGTATGGGACAGGTTGTAACTTTAACGGCTCATGCCTCTGCTCCCGGTTCTACTTTCTTATGGACAGGTCCGGGTGGCTTTAGCTCTACGGCAAATCCGGCCTCGTTTACACCTACTGCTACGAATTTTTATTATGTTCGCGTAACCGGCCCAGCACCAACAAATTGCCCAGGAGAGTTAGACTCGATATTAATTTCAGTACTACCTCAGCCCATACCGACTATTTCTGGTGCAGGTGCTATATGCGCCGGAGATAGCATTACGCTGGTAGGAGGAGGGGGGAAACCCGGCCAATATGAATGGAGTTTAACCAGCGGTGGAGCTATTTTTGCCACAACTGACTCTATTCGTGTATCTCCTTCATCAACTCAAACCTATTACTTAGTAGCCGCCTTTGATGATTGTAAAAGCCAAACTCCGGCCCAAGCTACTGTAACAGTAAACCCCAAGCCGGCAGTTTCTTTGTCTGCCTCTACAACGACAATCTGCGTGGGAGACCAAGTTACCTTTACGGCTACTAATACGTCCTCAGCAACTATTTCTACTTATGACTTTATCGTGAATGGAACAGTTGTTCAATCATCAGCTTCAACAACCTATTCAACAACTGCTTTAACTAACGGAAGTGTGGTTTCTGTAATAGCTCATTCTAATTTAAGCTGCTTAAGCGATACTTCTAATAAGGTTACAATTTCAGTAAATCCGGCACCGACTACCCCGACAGCCGGAAACAACAGTCCTTTGTGTATAGGAGCTACGTTAAATTTAACGTCGAGTACGGTAGCGGGAGCAAGTTATAGCTGGACGGGTCCTAACGGATTTAGTTCAAACCT
>JAIXKT010000041.1:20900-52861 GCA_026932145.1 Bacteroidia bacterium | reverse complement strand
CGGTAGCGGGAGCAAGTTATAGCTGGACGGGTCCTAACGGATTTAGTTCAAACCTTCAGAATCCGACTATTTCCAATGTAACGGCATCTAACACAGGGACTTATAGTCTTGTTGCGATAGCTAATGGTTGCACCAGTTCTGTTGCTACTACGAATGTGGTTGTTAGTCCTATTCCTACATCTCCTACCGCGAGCAGTAATTCACCACTTTGTGTCGGTTCTACGTTAAACTTAACGGCTTCATCTGTTGCGGGTGCAACATATAATTGGACGGGTCCGAATGGCTTTACTTCTACGTTACAGAATCCGTCTATTTCGGGTGTAACTTCGGCTGACGCGGGAACATATTCAGTTATAGCGATAATTACAGGATGTACTTCATCAGTAGCTACAACCGTAGTAACGATAAATGCGGTACCGACTACCCCTGTTGCGGGCAGTAATTCGCCGATTTGCGAAGGTTCTTCACTTAATTTGACAGCGACAACGATTCCTGGAGCGACTTATAGCTGGACTGGCCCTGCTTTTTCTTCTACGAGTCAGAATCCTACGATAGCGGTATCTACGACAGCTAATTCAGGTACTTACAATGTGGTGGCGATAGCTAACGGCTGTACCAGTAGCGTAGCGAGTGTTACGGTAGTTGTTAATCCGAAGCCGACTGCGCCGGTTGCGGGTAGTAATTCACCGATTTGCGAAGGACAAACACTGAATTTGACGGCTTCTACTGTTTCCGGAGCAAATTATCTGTGGTCAGGCCCGAATGGATATAGTTCAAATCTTCAGAATCCGACTATTTCTAATGCTACGACAGCCAATAACGGCAGCTATACAGTTGTTGCGATAGCGAGCGGCTGTACCAGTTTGGTTGGAAGTGTTAATGTTACGATAAATCCTGTGCCGAATCCGGCTTCTGCGTCCAATAATGGTCCGTTATGTGAGGGTCAGACGTTGAATTTAACGGCTACGGCTGTTTCGGGAGCAAGTTATAGTTGGTCAGGTCCGAACGGCTTTAGTTCAAACCAACAGAATCCTACCATTGGCGGGGTTACACTTGCAAACGGAGGTACTTACAATGTAGTAACTGTTGCAGCCGGCTGTACAAGTGCAGTATCTTCTACTGTGGTTGTTATCAATCCGGCACCGACAGCACCTACGGCTGGGAATAATAGCCCGTTATGCGTTGGTTCTACGTTAAATTTAACGTCGAGTGCGGTAGCGGGAGCAAGTTATAGCTGGACGGGTCCTAACGGATTTAGTTCAAACCTTCAGAATCCGACTATTTCCAATGTAACGGCATCTAACACAGGGACTTATAGTCTTGTTGCGATAGCTAATGGTTGCACCAGTTCTGTTGCTACTACGAATGTGGTTATCAATGCAGTTCCTGCTGCACCGAATGCTGCATCAAATTCACCGATATGTGAAGGTGGAAATCTTAATTTAACAGCTTCTGCTGTACCCGGCGCAAATTATAGTTGGACGGGCCCTAACGGCTTTACAAGTTCTGCTCAAAACCCAACAATAAATGGAACAACCTCTTTGAATGCAGGTACTTATTCGGTTGTAGCTATCGCAAATGGCTGTACCAGCAGTATTGCTACTACAACAGTAACTATAAACGCAATTCCAGGCCCAATTTCTGCATCAAATAATAGCCCAGTGTGTTCAGGAAATTCTGTTAATCTAACAGCTACTTCTATACAGGGAGCAAGCTATAGCTGGACTGGCCCTAACGGATTTGTAAGTTCTGTTCAAAACCCAATTTTACCAAATGTAAGCACTGCCGATTCAGGAAACTATTCAGTAGTAGCTATACTAAATGGCTGCACAAGTGCTGTGGCGGTTACTAAAATAATCGTAAATCAATCGGCACAAAGCACTTTTGTCGCATCAGGAAATACTGTTTGTATAGGTCAAGATGGAACAGTTACTATTTCAAATGCTCAATTGGGAGCTACTTATGAACTTAGAGATGCTTTCAACAACTCAGTTGGAACTCCTATAGTAGCATCGGGAACTACCATCACAATTAATGTTCCGGCTTCTAATTTGAGCCAGCCTTCCACAAGTTTCAATGTATATGTATCGTTAGCTCAATGTACAACTGCCTCTGCAACTCCTGTAACAATTGTTGTAAATCCACTACCCTCACTTTCTGTTAATGCCAGTGGAAATACTGCTTGCTTAGGTGGTGTTAGCACAATTACTTTAGTAGGAACTGAGAATGGTGTAACTTATCAGGTGATTGACTCTCTGGGTAATTCCGTAGGTTCTCCTATTATTGGCAATGGCGGGAATATGGTTATTACAATACCAATTTCAAACTTAGCGGTTGGGCCTAATCGTTTCACTATTACGGCAACATCATCTTCAAATTGTTCCGCTACGCTATCAGCTATTGCAATAGTAACGGTAAATCCGCTACCAATTTTGACGGCACAAGTTGAAAATGCAGTATCTTGCTTGGGTCAAAATACATACGTTACGGTTCGGAATTCTATTGCAGGCGTTACTTATCAATTGATGCAAAATGGATTACCTATTGGAAACGGAGTAGCCGGCACAGGCGGAGATATTACAATACTTGTTCCCAATGGAAATTTAACAACTGGTTTAAACTCCTTTGTCGTACAAGCTACAAATGCACAAGGTTGTGTAGCTCAGTATCTAACTCCGGTTACGGTTAATGTAATTATTCAGAATGATGTAACACTTCGTGCCGTTCCTTCTAATAATGTTTGTCAAGGTGTTCCCACTACTTTCATTGCTTCAACAATTCCTTATGACCCTGTATTTAACTTTAATTTCTTCATTAATGGTGTTTTACAGCAAAGTTCACCAGATTCTACGTTTACGACTGCAGTTTTAGGTCAAGGTGATGTTGTTTCTGTTGTAGCCGGAATCGGTACTTGCGTAGATAGCGCTACTTTGAATATTACAGTTCGTCCTCGTCCTACTTTTGATATTGTAACTAACACAGTTTGTCAGGGAGATGTTTCCGTAATCAGTTTCGTAAACCAAAGTGGTGTAGGTTTTACCTTTGAGGTTAGTGGAGATGGAGGCTTGCCTTCTGTAACTACTGCTGACTCAGTGATTGCCTTTGTATATCCTGCAGCTGGTGTATTTAACGTTCAGGTTCGGGCTTTAGGGCCAAACGGCTGCGATACGTCATTTGCTTCAACAATAACGGTGATACCAATGGCAGATTTGACAACAGTACCGATCTCTCCAATTTGTAGCGGTAATTCCGTAACATTAGCTATCAATAATCCGCAAACTGGCGTTCAGTATTATTGGTATAACGTTCCGTTAGGTGGCACTCCGCTTGATTCAGGTTCAGTTTTTATTACTTCATTATTGTATGACACAACGACTTTCTACGTTGAAGGCTTAAACGGAGCTTGTTTATCTCCGGTTCGTTCCGCAATTGGTGTCTCAGTAATTCGTACACCTGACGCAATGATGCTACCAATTGAATCAGATACGTTATTCTTCCCGCATTCTTCAGTTAACTTCCAGAATCTAACTGACCCAGCTACGGCAGAGTCTTATCTGTGGGTTTTTGGAGACGGAGACACTGCATTAACGACCAATCCAAACTTTAATCCGACTCATCAATATCGTGAAAAAGGAGTATATCATGCCTGTTTGATTGCCTTTAACAGAGGATGTACGGATACTGTTTGCGTAGATATTACCGTAATGGATGTTGTTTTGGTTCATATTCCTACCGGCTTTACTCCAAACGGAGATGGTTTGAATGACCTCCTTGAAATTGTGGCACCAGGTGTAACTGAAATATCCTTTACTATCTACGATAGATGGGGTAGAGAAATGTACACTACAGAAAACTACTTGATAGGTCAGCCCTGGGATGGCCGTGCCAAAGGTGGTGTGGACGCTCCCGAAGGCGCTTATATCTACAAAGGTACTGCAACCGGCTGGGACGGAAGAAAAATAGAACTGAAAGGAACTATAACGCTCATCAGATAAAATCAGATAAATAGGAGTTAAAGCTAAAATTCGGGCAAACGCATAGCGTTTGCCCGAATTTTAGCTTTAAATATATCGCACTTGATATGTTTACCCGTTTAAAGTGTCATTTTATTGGGAAAATATCTTATACTTGCGAATTGTTATCAAAGCTATTTTAACACAGAACAGTCAAGATGAATGGAGGCGAGATTATTGCGCAAGTACTAAGAAAGCAAGGAGTACAATACTTATTTACGTTATCTGGTGGGCATATATCTCCGATATTTGTTGAGGCACAGAGGCAAGGGATTCGTATCATTGACGTGCGCCATGAGGCAAATGCTGTTTTTGCGGCAGATGCTATTTCTCGACTGACAGGTGTTCCCGGCGTAGCAGCCGTAACGGCCGGCCCCGGATTAACCAATAGCATTACAGCCATAAAAAATGCTTATTTAGCACAATCGCCTTTGATATTATTTGGAGGAGCTACTGCCACATTACTTCGTGGGAGAGGGGCACTGCAGGATATTGACCAAGTAGCTATGATGAAGCCCAATGTTAAAGCAGCAATTTCAGTGAAGAAAGTCAGACACTTAGCTTCTGCCGTTGAAAACGCCTTTCGGATAGCTCAAGAAGGAGTTCCCGGCCCGGTCTTTGTGGAGTGCCCCGTAGATTTACTTTACCCAGAAAGCTTAGTACGCGAATGGTATGGCGCAAAAAGCAATGAAGTTCCCCCCAAAAACCTACAAGAAAGAATACTGAGATGGTATATTAATCGGCACGCCAATAATTTATTCAGCGGAAAAGATTCCATAACAATAAATGACGGAGTAGTGCCAGCATCTTTTCCGTCCCACAGTAGTTCAACACTGAGTACGATACTATCCAAAATTCGTTCTGCTTCCAAGCCCTTACTTTTGGTAGGAAGCGGAGCTATGATGAACCCGCAGAAAGCCAATCAGTTAGCAGAAGCCGTCAAAAAATTAGGAATACCTGTGTATCTAAGCGGTATGGCACGTGGACTTTTAGGCAAAGAAAATCCTTTGCAAATGCGCCACAAAAGAAAAGAAGCCATAAAAGAATCCGATTTGATTATATTGGCAGGTGTCTCAAACGACTTTCGCTTAGATTATGGAAATCATATTGGCCACCGCCCGTTTATCTCAATCAATCGTAGTCGAGAGGATTTATACAAAAACAAGCGTCCTACGGTTGCAGCGTTGGCAGACCCTCAAGAGTTGATCATTGACTTAGCGAAGCAGTTTTCGGGAAAATATGAAACATGGTTGAGCATTTTAGCCAAAAGGGATCAAGAGAGAGAAAAAGCTATTGATAATCAGGCTAATGAATCTGTTAATGGGATTAACCCGATTAAGCTTTTTCGGCAATTAGAGCCTATGCTTGGAGAAAATGCTATTTTGGTTGCTGACGGAGGAGACTTTGTGGCAACGTCTGCTTATACTTTAAAGCCATCTGCGCCACTTTCTTGGCTGGATCCGGGTGTTTTTGGCACACTTGGCGTGGGAGCCGGTTTCGCTATTGCCGCAAAATTGGTCTTTCCCCAAAAAGATGTTTGGATTATCTATGGAGACGGCAGCGCAGGGTTTAGCCTCATGGAATACGATACCTGCGTAAGGCATAATCTGCCCATAATATCGCTCATCGGCAATGATGCCTGCTGGTCCCAAATAGCCAGAGACCAAATAGAGATTCTGGGAAGCGACTGCGCAGTTCGTTTAGCTTATTCAGATTATGATTTAATAGCCAAATCTTTTGGGGCAGACGGGATAAAAATAGAAACACTTTCGGAGTTTTCGGACGCTGTTTCACAAGCACAGCTAAAATCCAGACAAGGTACACCCTTCGTTATCAACGCAATAATCGGAAAAACAGAGTTTAGAAAAGGCTCAATCTCAATGTAGTATGATGAATAAAAACCAGATAGGAATACCGAATAAAGAAACTACGGCTCTTTTGGTCGTTGATGTCCAAGAACGCCTAATGCCCGTCATAGAGGAAAGTTCCCAGATGATTCAGCAAGTTAATGTGCTACTGAGAGGGGCAGAAATTTTAGGGTTAAAAACACTTATTACTGAGCAATATCCCAAAGGTTTGGGAAAAACTTGCAGAGAGGTCATTTTGCCGGAAAAATTCTATCTGACAGAAAAAATCACTTTCAGTTGTATGCAGTGTGATTCAGTATTGGCACAGCTAAGAGAAAGCAATATCACAGATATTATTATTTGCGGAGTTGAGTCTCATATTTGTGTTTTGAAAACAGCCTTAGAAGCTGTCCAACAAGAGTTTAATGTTCATATTGTAGCAGATGCCGTTTCTTCAAGAACATTTGAAAATAAGGAACTTGCCCTAAGCAGAATGCGCCAAGCCGGAGCCTATATCGTATCTACCGAAATGATTTTATTTCTATTGCTTGAAAAAGCCGGCACCGAAGAGTTTAAACAGATTAGTAACCTCATAAAATAAAACTATGGAACCAGTACACCTTTTTGACTTTTTAACCAATCAGGTAAATAAAAATCCGGACGATCCTTTTTTGGCCTCTATAAAAACAAAAAATGGTCAAAAACAATGGGTTCGGCATACATTTAAGGAAACTCAAATAATGGCAAACCGAGTAAGCCAGTTGCTGATTGATTTAGGGCTAAAAAAGGACGATAAAATCGCCATTATCGCTACAAACTGCTCTGAATGGAATTTTGTGGACTTGGGTGCCATCCAAATCGGAATAGTTGATGTACCTATGTATCCAACTATTTCAGAAAAAGATTATGAATTTATATTTGAAGATTCCAAGATTCAATATGCTTTTGTGGGAGACGCGGAGATATACCAAAAAGTGAAACCTTTGCTGGGCAAAATATCCTCATTGAAAGAAATTTATACATTTCATGAAATTGAAGGTGCCAAAGTATTCTCAGACGCACTACCTCCGGAAAATAAAGTTAATTTGAATGAGATTCAGGCGCGTACACAGAAAGTTCAGGGAGATGATTTAGCAACTATCATTTATACTTCGGGCACGACCGGCTACCCTAAGGGCGTGATGCTATCTCACCACAATATTTTAAGTAATGTGTTGAGTGTAACCAGCGTACTTCCCTTTTTACAAGATGGTCAAAAGGGTGAAAAAGTGCTTAGCTTTTTACCGCTTTGCCATAGTTTTGAGCGTACAGTTTTTTATGCTTATCTCTATTTAGGGATGTATATTCATTATGCAGAAAGTTTGGAAACAATTGGTGATAACCTAAAAGAAGTTAAACCACATTGTTTTTCAACTGTACCACGCTTATTAGAAAAGGTCTATGAAAAAATCATAGCGAAAGGCAGTGAACTTACCGGAATCAAAAGGTCTCTGTTTTTTTGGGCTATTGACGTTGGCTCGCAGTATAAAATTGGTGAAGACTTAGGCTTTTTTTATAATCTCAAACTCAGCATTGCCCGAAAGTTGATTTTTAGCAAGTGGCAAGAAGCATTAGGCGGAAAAGTCAAGTTTATCATAACCGGAGCTGCTGCTATGCAACCCCGATTGATAACATTATTCACGGCTGCCGGAATTGATGTGATTGAAGGTTACGGACTTACCGAAACGGCTCCTGTTCTTACCGTAAATCGTTTGGATGAAAAACAGCGTTGCACCGGTACAGTAGGGATACCAATACCCGGCGTTGAAGTCAAAATCGCCGAAGACGGCGAAATATTAGCACGAGGCGAAAATATCATGAAAGGCTATTTCAACCGACCAGATATTACCGCCGAAGTGATTGATAAAGAAGGCTGGTTTTATACCGGAGATATAGGCGTTTGGATTGAAAAAAATAACAATAAATTCCTGAAAATCACAGATAGAAAAAAAGAACTCTTCAAAACCGCCGGCGGAAAATATGTTGCCCCACAAACCATAGAAAACAAAATGAAAGAATCTAATTTCATAGAACAAATGATGGTCATAGGCGGTGATGATAAAAAATTTGTGTCTGCACTTATCGTTCCCTCTTTCTTAAAACTACAAGAATGGGCAAAAAATCAAGGAATTAACATTCAAAATAACCGAGAACTCATTCAAGAGAAAAAAGTTAATGACCTAATTCAGAGAGAAATAGATAAATATAACCCTGATTTTGGCCAATGGGAACAAGTGAAGAAATTCATCTTGTTAGACAAAGAATGGACTATTGACTCTGGAGAATTAACCCCAACGCTGAAACTCAAGCGAAAGATTCTCTATGAAAGATATGCCAAAGAAATAGCTCAACTGTATAGTTAGGTATCCGAAACTATATCCGGATGACAGACCAGACGTGGTTAGGGCGGAGCCAGCTTATTTTGGGTACACAGGGTTTAGATGCCTTGAAGAATGCGCAGGTTTTGGTCGTTGGCTTGGGAGGGGTAGGCTCTTATGCAGCCGAATTTTTGGTTCGTTCAGGGCTTGGAAATATCACTATCGTAGATGGAGACGTAGTTGACCCAACCAACAGAAACCGCCAATTACCGGCATTAGCAACTACACATGGCCAATTCAAAGCTACACTTATGGCTGAACGATTGCAGCAAATAAACCCTGAACTAAAGATTTCTACACATCAGGAATTTATTAATACAGAGCAAATTATCCAATTACTTTCTACGCCGTTTGACTATGTGTTAGATGCTATTGATAGCGTAACGCCGAAATTAGCTTTGATTTCGGCAGCCTATCGCCAAGGCTACCGAGTGGTTAGTGCTATGGGGGCCGGTGGTAAAATTGACCCAATAAGTATTCGTATTGGAGATATTGCTGTAACAAAAGTTTGCCCATTAGCAAGCCATATCCGCAGACAGTTGCGCAAGCAAGGTATCTTAACGGGTATAAAAGCTGTATTTTCAATAGAGCCGGTTATTAGGTCTTCACTAATGCTTACGGACGGTTCTAACTTCAAAAAATCTGCTTATGGCACAATGTCTTACCTGCCGGCAGCTTTCGGCGGAGCTTGCGCCTCAGTTATTATCAGAGATTTATGCAACCTCCAAATCGCTAATTACGAGCGACCTACTAAAAAAATAAGAAGAATAAACAATACAAAAACCTAATAATTCTCGTTGATTTAGCCAAGAAAGTGCACTGCCTAAAATCGTAATTTGTGATAAAAATCACGGATAAACGAGATAATACTTACAGTTATTTTGGCACAAAAAACTGAAAATTGCTATCAGTTTTTTTAAAGAGATAATTATGAGACTTAGGCTTTTATTATTAGCAACACTTTTTTTGAGTTGCTTAGAGTTGCAGGCGCAGTTTGACTTCAACGGTCAGTTAATGCAGCGAACAGAATTAAGAAATGGTTATGGAAGCCTGATTCCTCAGGATACCGCGCCGGCAGCTTTCATCGGCAGCCGCGCCCGATTACAGTTTAGTTACAAATTAAAGTCTTTTAATTTTTATACCAGCATCCAAGATATTCGTATATTCGGAAATACCCCTCAAGCAAAAGTATCAGACGGCAATTTGTCTGTTTATGAAACATGGGGTGAAGTTTCTTTGGATTCAGCTTGGTCTATTAAAGTAGGAAGACAAGAGCTAAACTATGACAATATTCGCTTTTTAGGTAGTTTGGATTGGGCTCTACAAGGGAGAACCCACGATTTTGTGTTGGTTAAATATGAAAAAAATAAGCTAAAAATCCATGCTGGAGGTGGCTTCAACCAAGATAGCGACCGACTGTATGGTAACCTTTTTCTAAATACCAACCAATATAAAACGGCACAAATGATTAGAGCTGAATATTCAGCAGAAAAATGGACATCCTCATTTTTATTCTGGAATGACGGCCGCCAATACATCCAAAAAGACTCCACCGGAAAAATCACCGAAAAAGGTGTACGATTTATGCAAACAATTGGCCTACCAACACTTAAATTTACCTTAAATAACACAACTATATCCGGTTTTTATTACCACCAATTGGGGAAAGATGTTAAAAATAAAGATGTTAATGCTTTTGATGTGTCTATTCAGGGTTCACAATTATTGAAATTCAATGAAGAAAAAGGTAGTCAGCTACGCATTACTGCCGGTATCGAAATTTTAAGTGGAACTCCTAAAACGGAAACAACTAAAAATAATTCTTTTTCGCCGCTGTATGGGACTAACCACGCTCACAATGGATATATGGATTATTTTTACTTAGGCGGCCGCCATGAAGGGTCAGTTGGATTACAAGATATATTTCTAAGACTGAAATATGACTTTTCCAAGAAATTTTTCTTGTCAGCTAATACTCACTACTTTAGCGCAGTTGCAGATGTTTATGATGCGCTAAATGCAAAACAAAGTAAATATCTTGGAACTGAAATAGACCTAACATTTGGATATATTTTTAAGGATAATTTATCCCTTCAAGCAGGTTATAGCCAGATGCTTGCTTCCTCAAGCCTTAAAGCCCTCAGAGGTAACGCATCTGTTAAGGATACCCAAAACTGGGCTTATATCATGTTGATATTCAGACCTAAAAGCAATAAACCTTTTGTTGGATTAACATTCTAAGCAAAGCTATTTTATATTTTTTTAAAAAAGCGAGGCTGCCCAATACTTGGACAGCCTCGCTTAGATTTTTAGATAAGAGCGAATTATTTAGAAGAGGGAAAATAAAACCCTAAGTTAAGTCCAATATAAGAAGCCTTTAAGTTGTAGCCTTCATATATTTTAGTTCCGGTATTTCCGACCTTAAACTCGTAATTTTGATTTAAGATGTTGGTTAGAGCTAAGTGGTAAGCTACACCAATGTCTATTGTTCCTACGTTTTCGATGTCCCATTCTACACCTCCGCCAAATGCCCAATTGACATTGAGCAAGTTGATGTGTTTTCCGATTTTGTTTTTACCTTTATCCAGAATTATAATATCGTTTTCGCTGTTGGCATTTGCGCCCACTTTAAAATCTATGGTTGGGCCTGTTTGGAATTTTGCATGGATACCGGATCCGCCAAGAGAGTTTGTTTTGAGTTTTAGGTTAATGGGTAGCTCCACATAAGTGAGGCTATATTTGACCTCATTGCTGAACGTACCAGAGCCAGTCTTGATGGTAAAACTTCTTAAAGACAAGTTTAGGCCGGTGCCGATTGCTACGTTATCTGAAAAGCCGTAGTCAAACATCAAGCCGGGAGTAAATCCTATTCCGGCTTTGGTTTCTGCGCCCTTAACTTCTTTGCCGCTGCTGTCGTATTTCACCATATTAATGGTAGGAGAGATTTTGATACCAAAACGTGGCCCGGCTTGTGAAAATCCGGAGGTAACGCAAACTAATAGCAATACTGCCAAGACATAAATTTTTTTCATAGAGTTAAATTTAGTTTAAACGCAAATTTGACACCAAAACACATACAAAAATCAGTGAATTGATTATTTCTGAAAAATAAATGGAGAAATTAAGATACTTACCTTTGTGGATTTTATTTTGGGCTGAAAATTGCCCGCAAGAAACATATTTTTTGAGTTCGACCTCTATATGTTTTTTCAAAAGTAGTATGTATGGATAATTCTGGAAGTTTATCTAACAAAATATCACAGTCGGTTTCTTGATAAATGATATTCCAACCATTACCCAATAGCTCGTCAATACTGTATTGAAATAACGGAAGGTTATCTGTTTTTAGGTTTAAAGGAGCGTTATCGGCTAAAGCCTGTGCGTAATGGGTTAGTTTAGAATGATGCGTAAGTCGCTTATGAGCAGAATTTTGTTTAGGATGCGGGTCAGGAAAGGTAAGCCAAATAGAGCTAAGTTCTTGATTGGAAAATAACTGCGTTACTTCCTCAATATGTAATTTAACAAAAACAATGTTATTGAGATTTAGCTTGATAGCATTCAGGGCACCTACATAAAGTCTATCGGGTTTTAAGTCAATAGCAATAACGTTATAGTTAGGGTTTTGTTGAGCTATACTGACACTAAATTCAGCTTTTCCGCATCCAAGTTCAGCGATGATAGGGTTTTCGTTTCCAAAAAACTGTTGCCATTGTCCTTTTAGATGATAGGGTTTTGTCAGCGCATTGGGAAGGGTATCAAAGGCATTGATACGGATAAGTTTTTTACGGGGCATTATTTAGGGTGTTTTTTTTCGGTTTCAGTATCTATATCTGTATCTGGAATATTAATATCGGGGATTGAGATTTCGTCTTTGGGGTCAATGTCTTCTATTTCGTTGGGGTCTGTTTTATCCCAGTCAAAGAAGTCTTTTTTTAATGGGTCATCAAACAAGTCTGATTCTATATCGTAGTCTTCATAGTTTTCGTCGTCATAGAAGTTATCAAAGGTGTCATCGCTAAAGTCTAATTCTTCGCTTTCTGGGTCGTTTGGGTCATCTTTGGAGTATTCAAATTCTGTATCGGTAGATTTTCCGGTACCTCTATCACGTTCACGCATTACGACTAAGGTATCTTTTTTGGATAATGGGTCATCTTTTGTGATTAGAGGGTCGCCGTGGGCAGCTCTGTAAGCAGCATATAGAGTGGAGTCAATAACGAGGTCAAATTCTACACGTCTATTTTTGGCTTTATGTTCTTCGGTATCATTGGGAAAAATAGGACGAGTTTCTCCCATCCCTAATGCCGTAATTTGGTTGGAGGGTAGTGTAGAGTGCGTTAAGATGTAATCACGAATATTAGTAGCCCGTTTTTCAGATAATTCTTTGTTAAAGGTATCATCACCGTCAGAATCTGTATGGCCGGTGATATTTAGAAGATAGTAGGGATGTTCTTTTAAAAAAGAAATGATATATTGTATTTTGGGTTCTATATCAGATTTTATGTCAGAGCTTCGTTCTTCAAATTCAAGGGATTCAAAGATAAGGGATTTTTTTTCTGCGATACTCTGGTTAATGGCTATCCATGTGGTATCGTTTTGAAAATCTGTAGAATCTAAGACTTGTATAGCGTCAGGCCCCAGTACGATAATTTGATATTTTCTGGAATTAATCAGGTCAAATTCAAAATATCCGTAGTGGTTTATGAATTTAGGTTCTATTTCCACACCTTTGTCTAAATCAAGGACGACTACTATTCCGATTACGGGTTTCTGGGTTACGGAGTCTATTAAGTATCCGCTTAGTTTTACGATGGCATCGGGTCTGGCACCCATTGGCATTGGAAAAGAATAGATGTCAAAGTCTTTAGGTTTTTCTGGTTTTGCCATAGCATAAAACAGTTTTTCGCCTTTTCCATCTACGGTAAAGTAGTATTCATCGCCGGGGGTGTTGACGAGGGGGCCTAAGTTTTTGGGTTCTTCCCAGTGGTCATTGAGCCAGCGGGATTTGAAGATGTCATAACCTCCATTTGAGTGCACTCCGCCCATTGAGCTGAAATAGAGGGTGTTTTTTATGGCATGAAAATAAGGCGTTACTTCGTCTTCAATGGAGTTAATAGTTGGCCCTAAGTTTTCGGCTTTTCCCCAAGATCCGTCAATTTGTTTGCGGGACAGCCAAATATCGGTACGGCCAAAGCCTTCTTCGCGATTAGAGGCAAAAAATAAGGTATTTCCGTCTGGAGAAATACATGGCTGAGAGTCCCAGTCATTAGAGTTGACTAAGGCTCCCAGATTTTTAACGTCTTTCCATTTGCCGTTGTCATAAGTAGCTTCATAAATATCGCAGACCCCGAACCCGTCCGGAGAATTACAGCGAGTAAAGTAGAGCTTTTTGCCATCTGGGCTTAAACAGGCTGACCCTTCATTGTATCGGCTATTGATTTCCTGTGAAAATTTGGTTGCGTAAGTCCAACCCCCATAAACAACATCAACTTCGGTGTAATATAAATCTTCATTTTGAAAATAGTCAGGCCCGGCAATAGCATCAAAAGGGCCTCTACGGGAAGTAAAAATAAGCACCGAGTTAGACGGGTGCATATAAGGAGCATAATCAGGAAATTCAGAATTGATGTGGTCTCCCATATTGAGCAACACCCCTTTTGGGGGAATTAAAGAATCAATTTTGGTTCGTGCCTCCACAATGGCATAGTAATAGTCTAAATCCACATAATCACTGAACCGTCCGGATCGTAATGAATCAAAATGAACTTTTATTTGCTTATAGTAACGAGAGTGGTGTCTTAGGGCTAAGGCGTAATACATCAAAGCGGTAACGGTATCACGCTTCATTTCACGGAGTTGTGCTAATTTCCAAACATAATCAATATCATCCCGAAAGTTTTTGATGCCGAATTTTTGGATGTATCGCTCCAATAAAGAGTCTAATTCAGGGTAGTTTTTTTGCTTCTCGGCATTGATAACGCGGCGAAGCAAGCGTTCATTTTCGTATTTTGGTATTTTATTAATATTTTCAAAATGAATATAAGGTTCTGTAACGGCATCAGGGTCAGTAACTTGTAGGTATAAAGAAGTGGAAGATTTGATTTTTAAGCCGCGAATCTCTTGTGCATACAAAGCCGATATGCTTACACATACATAAGCATAGACCCAAGTTAGTAGCACAAGTTTCTGTAACACGGTATATTTTTTAATAGCCTCGTTTTATGATTCCGTGTCCTACTTTAACGTCAGTATATTGGTCTTTAGGGTGGTTATTTAGGGCGGTTTCTATTTTTTCGAGGGTTGTAGCGTCTAATTCGATTTGTGCTGCTGCAGCATTTTCTCGGACTTGTTTGGGGTTTGAAGCACCAAAGATAACTGATGTTACTGCTTGTTTTCGTAAGCACCAAGCTAATGCTAATTGAGAAATCTGAATATTGAGTTCTTGGGCAATTTTCTCAAGAGCATCTAATTGAGCAAATGTTTCGGGAGTCATTCGTTTGTGGGGAAAAAGCTTACCGGAAATGGGGTCATTAGCGCGTGAATTTTCCGGAATATAGCCAAGTTTATATTTTCCAGATAGTAACCCTTGAGCTAACGGAGAATATACCACTAAACCCACTTTTTCTTCCTCACAAACTCCCATAACATCAACTTCTAAAGAACGGTTCAGTAGGTTGTAAATAGGTTGATTCGAAACCGGTTTACGCCAGTGATTTTTTTCACAGATATTTATTGCACGAAGTATCTGAATAGCAGACCATTGACTTACTCCCCAATAGCGAATTTTCCCTTGATTGATAAGTTGATTCATGGCAAAACAAGTTTCTTCTAAGGGCGTATCTATATCAAAACGATGGCATTGATACAAATCAATATAATCTGTTTGGAGGCGACCGAGTGAAGCATCGCAAGCATTATGAATATGCCGCAAACTAAGTCCCTGAGTCATCCAATGATTACCCATAGGTCCAAAAACCTTAGTAGCGATTATAACTTCTTGTCGAATCAGATTTTGAGCTAAAAAATCACCTAATAAACGTTCTGCATCTCCTTGATTGTAAACGTCTGCCGTATCAATAAAGTTAATGCCCGTTTCTAAGGCGGTAGATAAACATTCGTAGCTTAATTGTGCTCCTACGGTAGTGCCATAGGTTTGCCAACTCCCGATACTCACTACTGAAAGATAAAGTCCGCTATCCCCTAATTGTCTGAATTTTATCATGAAAACTACATTTACTATGGGTTTGTAAATTTACCGCGATATTCTATTCCTTTATATGAAAAAACGTAATTGTAAACCTTGTTTGGAATAAGTTTTTTCCGATTTACATATCGAATATGTTTATTATTAACATTATTTTCCAATGAGGAGTCATGAAACAGTTCTCGGTGGTGCTCATCAAAGAGATGAAACTCTACTACACCCGGAATAGAAATAGTATATTCAATACGTATTTGAGTATCAGATGTTTGATGCGAAAGGATATTCAGCACAGCTTTCTTGTTTTGGGCATTTAGCCCATAACATAAGCCTATCCAGCAAATACCTAAGTAAGTAGTTTTTTTTAGTAACCGCAATATCTGCACCATACCAACCCGCAAATATCCAAAAAATGTCTATAATAGAACTCTTTTACCCAAATAGAGTTTTCAAGCATTTTTTACGTAGCGAAATAATACTTAGATAGAATTGTTTAAAACATTTGTTATTTTTATTGTAACTTTGCTACTTGAAAACTAAGCCACAGAGATATGGACTGGATTTTAGATAACCTTGAAATAATTATAGCTTTTGGTCTCTTTATCTATATTTTTAGAAGAGGTGCAAAAACAATTAATAAAACCGTTTCTAAAACGGAGGGGAACGAAACTGAGGTTTTAAAGGCAAAAACAGTTTCTGAAAAACTTCCCAAAAAGAAAAAAAATAACTCTGTTAAGCCATCAAAAGCAACCTCCAAGACCTATGAAGGTGGATTTCCCGGAAGAGTTAAGGAACATCAAGAGCTAAAAAAACAAATACTTTCCGGAGCTACCGTCAAAAGCCAAAATAAGGAGATGCTATCTCACATAGCCGCAGAAATTAAGGCGCAATATGAACACGATACTTCGTCCTCTATGGCAGAAGTATCGCTGCCTAAGAATATATCATCTAAGAATCCGAAAGATTCTAAAAAAGCACACCTTCCAGCTAAAACCAAAAGAAACCCGTTAGCACTACCAGCCTTAAGAAGAAAATCAGAACTTCAACGCACGATTATTCTTTCTGAATTATTCAGAGCAATATAGGAAAGAACAATATAACAAAATATCTTAGTTAGGGATATTCAGAAGCAACCTATTTCGGTATATCTGGATATTTTGAAAACAATGTGTAAAAAAAAATACTATTTTTGTAACTTAATTATGCGTTAAAGCGTATTTTTAACAAATTTATGAAACATCTCCGGTGGATTTTAGGGTTGGGGGTGATTTTGGCCGTCCATTTTAGCCCATTCATAGCGTTAGCGCAGGGCAATTTCATTGAGCGGTGGTCTTATTCACAAACGACACGTAAGCTGAAAAAGCAACTTGTGCGCCCCAATACCTTGCACAATCCAGTTAAACTCGAAAAGATTTTAGCTACTTATAGCGAGCGTTATCACCATCTAACAGAAAAATACCGAAATAAACCTAAACCATACTATTATCCGAGATTTTTAACAGAATGTATGACCGGAATGGCCGTAATCTCATACTTAACAAAGAAAAAGGAAAAGACAGACTATTTTTTAGCCAAAATCCGTAAAATATCCCACCCGGGTGATGTAAAAGTAGCACTACTGATGTTTGAAGCCA
Organism: Bacteroidia bacterium; assembly: GCA_026932145.1. Classification (NCBI taxonomy): domain Bacteria; kingdom Pseudomonadati; phylum Bacteroidota; class Bacteroidia; species Bacteroidia bacterium. The sequence goes on along the minus strand of JAIXKT010000041.1, from coordinate 35,752 downwards.
AAATGCTCTTAGATGAGCAACGCTTTGATGAAGCAATCGCCAAAATTGAATACGCAAAAGAACTTAACCAAAATGTAGAAATGTCATCAAAACAAAAAATGTACCGAGACAGATTATTGTGTTGCTTCATCAAGAAAATCCAAAACGAAGAAGTAGAAGGATGCTACTGCCCCGAAAAATTCAAAGACTTTTTTAACGCAGATACTCATATTTACAAGGTTGTTATGGGTAATAAATTGTGATTTTAAGGAAAAAATTGAGCTATCACCTGAAATCACAAATAAATTTACCATTTTGCCTAAGAAATAACCTTGAATTTCGTCCACTATGGCAATTCGCCCCGAAGGTCTGTTAGAGAAAATTTTACAGTACTTAGAACTTAAATTACAATTAGTTTTAGCTAAAACCCAATTAACTTTACGCCATATATTAGCAGTTGCGCTTGTCTGGCTGCTTATAGTAGTGATTTCTTTAATTAGTATCGTAATCATTAGTATCGCATTGGGAGCTTGGATTGGTTATTTAATAGGAGCTTGGTATTGGGGAATATTAATCATAGGAGGCTTGTATGCACTACTTGCCGTGCTACTGTACGTTTCCCGAAGACCATTATTCAAGAAAATATCACTTCATGTAGATAACCTTTTACAAAAGGCCACTCAGCCCAACGACCCAACTATATGAATATAGAGCCATCATTAGAAGAAAAAATTGAGCAATTAGAAATAAAAGTCCGTATGCAGCAGCAGGAATTACTTCATAGTGCAAAACAAATTCAGCATCAACTTACACCGGAAGTTATTGGATACAAAATTGGCCGTTGGCTGAAAGAAAAATTACAGCATTACCGCTGGCTATACTGGGTTGGAGGCGGAATCGCTATCCTAATGATTATCAGAACCATAATAATAACATTTTTTTCTCCTAAAAACCGTCTTACCCAAACCGGTAGGCAGCAAATCATACGCTATGCCTCTAACCCCCCTTGGTGGTTAAATATAATCTCTCGCGCTATCCAAGTTGTTATTCTAAATTATCTGCGTAAACGCTTGGTTCAGTTTTTAAATTCACGTTCATAATTATCTGATTATCTGTGTCTTTTCTTGCAAAACTTATTCAAAATAAACAAAATAACGAAAAAGGAATCGGTGTTTTATTAGATCCAGACAAAATAGATCCAAGCACTTTTCCGAAAAAAATCATTGAAATAGAAAAAATAGGAATAGCCTGCTGGTTAGTTGGTGGTTCTCTATTATTTCAAGGAAATTTTGAAAGCACAATTAGGTTATTGAAAGAGCATAGTTCTCTTCCGGTGCTTATTTTTCCGGGTAATAATCTGCAAATAAGCAGCTCGGCGGATGCTATTTTATTTTTATCACTATTGAGTGGCCGTAATCCGGAATTTTTAATTGGCCAACACGTCATTGCCGCACCATTTATCCGGCAAACAAATTTAGAGGTAATCCCAACAGCCTATTTATTAGTTGATTCAGGGAATCTTACTACGGCACATTACATGAGTCACACATTACCAATACCTTATGACAAGCCGGAAATAGCTGCCTGTACGGCATTAGCGGGTTCATACCTTGGTTTTCAGGTGATTTATATGGACGGAGGCAGCGGAGCAAAACAGCCCATCTCAAACGAAATGATCCATGCCGTCCGAGAATATGTAAATCTCCCCATCATTGTAGGCGGCGGAATCCAAACAAAACAACAAGCACAAAATCTCTGGAATGCCGGAGCAGATATTGTAGTCATAGGAACAGCCATCGAAAAGGGAAACCTCAATAACTGGTAACAATCTACCTAAAACTTATGCTAATTTTTCCTTAATTTGCACGAAACTCGTTTTATGGGACTATTTGATTTTTTCCGCAAAGATAAAGGCAAGGATAAAGAGAAAGACAAGGAAAAGGATAAAGAGAAGGAACAATCCGCCGAAGATGCCAGCTTAGAGTCCGGCTTAGAAAAAACCAAAACGAGTTTTTTTTCGCGTTTAGCAAAAGCCGTAGCAGGTAAAAGTACCATAGATGACGAAGTACTCGATAACTTGGAAGAAGTACTCGTTACTTCTGATGTTGGGGTAGAAACTACGCTGAAAATTATAGATAGAGTCCGAGCCCGCGTAGCAAGAGATAAGTATCTAACAACAAGCGAGTTAGAGAAAATATTGCGTGATGAAATCAGGGTAATGATTACCGAGCAAAACGCCACCTACCGGAATTTATCCTTTGATGTTCCTCAACCAACCCAGGACGGGCGAAAAGTGCCTTACGTCATAATGGTTGTAGGCGTAAACGGCGTAGGCAAAACAACTACTATCGGAAAGTTAGCTTGCCGGTTTAAAGAAGCTGGTTATCAGGTTGTTATTGGAGCAGCAGATACTTTTCGGGCAGCAGCGGTAGATCAGTTGAAGATTTGGGCTGACCGTGCGGGCGTACCAATGGTTGATTTAGGGATGGGGGCTGACCCCGCCTCCGTAGCCTTTCAAGCTGTAAAAATCGGCTACGAACAAAATGCAGACCTCGTAATTATAGATACCGCAGGACGGCTTCATAACAAAATTAATTTGATGAACGAGCTTTCCAAAATAAAACGCTCGATGTCTAAAACAGTTATACAAGCCCCCCATGAAGTCCTCCTTGTCTTGGATGCTTCTACCGGCCAAAATGCCGTTTCACAAGCTACTGAATTTACCAAAGCAACCCAAGTTACAGCATTAGTTCTCACTAAATTAGACGGAACCGCCAAAGGAGGAGTTGTTATTAGCATCATGGACCAATTCAAAATCCCTGTAAAATTTATTGGCGTTGGCGAAGGAATCAGAGATTTGCAGCTATTTGAACCCGCCCTATTCGTTGAATCTTTATTCAAAAAATAAATAACAATACTTATTTGTGGAATTATTAATTGCCGTTTTTGTAATTGGATACTTATTTATTGCCTTAGAGCATAACGTCAAGATTGATAAGGCTGCAACTGCTATTACCTTAGGAGCCGTATCTTGGGTAATTATCTCATTATCAGGAATTTTACCGCAGGAAAAATTAGGAGATTCTCTGGCACATCATCTAAGTGAAATATCGGCTATCCTTTTTTTCTTGATTGGTGCAATGACTATCGTTGAGATTATTGATAGCTATGAAGGCTTCCGAATCATCACAGATAAAATAAAAACACGGAATAAAACTACTCTGTTGTGGCTTGTTTCCGGCGTTACCTTTTTTTTATCAGCAGTATTAGACAACCTAACAACCACTATTTTAATGGTTTCAATTGCCCGAAAGTTGGTTCAAGAAGATAATGAGCGCAAAACGTTGGTTGGGATGATTGTAATTGCAGCGAATGCAGGTGGAGCTTTTTCTCCGATAGGGGACGTTACAACTACAATGCTCTGGGTTGGTGGCCAAGTAAGTAGTTTAGAACTGATAAAGCACTGTTTTTTACCCAGCATTATATGCTTAGTTGTTCCGCTAATAATTTTATCGTTCTCGATGAAGGGAACTTTGGCAGAACCCACCCCAAACACGACTGATGAAAGTGCCGTTAAATCTGATGTGCGAATCTTAATATTAGGTATAACCGGATTGATTCTGGTTCCCGTTTTAAAAACAGTTTTTCATCTTCCGCCATTTATGGGAATGATACTTTCATTGGGAACAATTTGGATTATTACAGAATGGATGCACCGGAAAAAGACAGATGAAGAAAAGACGAACTTAGCCGTTGCACGGATTCTTAAAACCATAGATACTCCCAGTGTGCTGTTTTTTTTAGGAATCTTACTGGCCGTTGCCGCCCTAAGTGAAGCAGGCATACTCGCCGGTTTGGCTAAATCTTTGGATAAAACCATTGGAAATAACGCTATCGTTGCTATCATCATCGGGTTAGCATCAGCAGTTGTAGATAACGTCCCCTTAGTGGCAGCCACAATGCGGATGTATTCCTTAGTGGATTTTCCAATAGATCATTTCATGTGGCAAATGATTGCTTTTTGTGCCGGCACGGGAGGTAGTGTGCTAATTATTGGTTCAGCAGCCGGAGTTGCCGCTATGGGAATAGAAAAAATCCCGTTTGGATGGTATTTCAAAAAAATAGGAACCTTAGCATTAGTAGGCTATTTTGCCGGCGTTGCTGTTTTATTGCTTCAACATAATATATCATAAAGGCTCATCTCTGTGAAAACTTATCTCCGTACTTTTCAGTTTGCCAAAGAGTTTTATCCTAATCTTACTCTGTCAATTATATTTTTAATATTCTTCAACCTATTTAATGCGATTTCACTAACCTTAGTAATTCCCTTTTTGGAGTTATTATTTTCGGGAAAAACAACGTCCATTCCTACCATTACAGATACTGATTTAGGTGGCTGGAAAGATGAGTTCTTTCATTGGTTAGATAGCCAAATTGCCGAAGTAGGAAAATTTGAGACTTTAATATGGTTCTGTGGCATTATCTTAGTAGCAATATTTTTAAAATCATTATTTAAGTATCTGAGTAGCTATCAATTAGCAACATTTGAGCATGGACTTATTCGGAATATTCGGAATAAAATATTTGAGCATCTAACTAAGATGGGGCTGAGTTTTTATACCAATACGCCCAAAGGTCAGCTCATGAATATAGCAGTTACGGACGTTCAGATTCTTCAGGAGGCAGTAGTAGGAACGGTTCAGAATATTTTGAGCGATCCCATAACAATGATTACCTTCTTAGTTACCATGATTTTGATTTCTTGGAAACTCACATTATTTACGTTAATTGTTTTGCCTGTTACCGGTTTAGCGATTTCGGCCATTGCGAAGTCATTAAAGCGGGATGCCGTCCGCGCCCAAGAGCAAATGGATATTTTGATGGCTCAAAAAGATGAATTTATCTCAGGAATTCGGGTAGTGAAGGCTTTTACTGCAGAAAATCATGCTTTACATCAATACCTCAAGCGGAACGATTTCTTTACAAAATTGATGATAAATTTTCGCAGACGCTCGGATTTAGCTTCGCCTACAACCGAAGTGTTGAGTATCACCGTAGTGATTGCGATTATTTTATACGGTGGCTACTTGATTTTAGCTGGCAAAGGTGAGCTAAAAGCCTCTGAATTTATCGGCTTTATCGCATTATTTTCTCAGTTTATTGCCCCCATCAAAACTTTGTCGGGAGCCGTTACTAGGATCCAAAAAGGTGCAGCTTCTTTTGAACGAATAGAAAGACTTTTATCCACCCCTATTGAGCAAACAGAACAAATCTTGGGAAAAATAGCACCCCCATTCTCAACAGCTATTGAAATCAAAGACGTTCATTTTCAGTATAGTAACAAACAAAAACACGCACTTTCCGATATATCGTTATCCATTCAAAAAGGAGAAATAGTAGCCTTAGTTGGCCCATCCGGCGGTGGCAAATCCACCTTAGCAGATTTAATAGCGCGCTTTTATGACCCACAAATAGGAATAATCACCTTTGACGGTATTCCATATCAAGAATATGATGCTACCTCAATTCGGGAACAAATGGGGATTGTTACACAAGAAGGTATTTTGTTTCATGATACCGTTCACAACAATATTGCCTATGGCGGGCGTGGGTATTCCAGAGAAAAAGTAATTGAGGCTGCCAAAGTAGCTAATGCTCACGCTTTTATAGAGCAATTGCCACAAGGCTATGATACTGTTTTGGGTGAGCGTGGCACCAAATTGTCCGGCGGGCAGAGGCAACGAATCGCCATTGCCAGAGCCATCTTGCGAAATCCGGCTATCTTAATCTTAGATGAAGCCACATCCGCCTTAGACACCGAATCCGAAAGACTTGTTCAAGAAGCTCTTGAGCGCGTTATGAAAGACAGAACCTCCATCGTTATTGCCCACAGACTATCCACAATCCTAAACGCCAGCAAAATTATAGTGATAGAAGAAGGAAAAGTGATTGAAATCGGCACACATACATCATTGGTTGCTCAAAGAGGATTATATGCAAAACTCTATGAAAATCAATTTTCTACCATTTAAAATAACCCTGATTTTCTTCGCTTGGGCTTTTGCGATGCGGCTGGTAGCCCAAATGTCTTTTCAATTAGGCGAAACAATCCAATTTACTAACACTCTTCCTGATAATGCACCCAAAAATCAACAATGGAAATTAGTAAAACCATTACCTACCAACATAGAACTTGTTTATTTTCAGGTAGAAAACTCTTTAATTTCAGTCAAACTTCGTTCTTTTCGGATAGATTCTATCCAGAAATTTGAGTTATACTTTGGCTCAATTACGGGGCGCGATACGTTTCTGCTAAATGTTATTTCACCGGAATATCACTTCGTTTCTGCCTTAACACCAAGTTTTAAAGATTATGAAGGGATTCTCTATTGGTATCCTATAGAGATACCGATACCTTGGGAACGTTGGATAGTTGTACTTGGCGTTAGTTTGTGCGTTTTGATAGTTATCGGAGTTATTTTCAAAGGGCCGCTTATGATAGCTTGGAAACGATATAAACAAAAACGCAATGCCTATATGCGTGTGCGGTATTTTGATACACTTTTACAGGAAGATTTCCCCCAAAAACTATTGAAAATCAATAACTTCTGGAAAAAAGAACTTTCTATTCTTTTTAATGTACCGTTTCAATCCTTGACTTCCAATGAACTTGCTGCATGGAGCTTTAGCACTACCGATGAACACAAAGAAGATTTGGTTAAGCTGTTGGAATTAGAAGAGCAATTTATTTATGCCGGGCAAACTGTAAGCCAAATTATATTTGAAAAAAAGTGCCAAACAGTACGTACTCTGCTTGGCGTTACGGAACAGGATCATGACCGCTACCTCCCCAAGGGTGGCAACGAGAAATCCGTTTAATAGCTAACCAAAGTCCCATTAAACTCCCGTGCTTCTGAATACTTTGAATAGCATATTCAGAACACGTTGGTACATAGCGGCATGAGGCCGGCAACCACGGTGAAATAGTCCACTGATACAGCCTGATAAGCAAAACAAAAAAAGACTGAATGATTTTTAACATCGCTGAGCCAATGACTGCAACAAGGTCTCAACGTCTTGTTTTATAGGCAAGTAAGACTTTAATGCAGGACTTTTGTAAATGAGCGCGAGCAACAATCTTGTGTCTAAGCTGAGTACAGGTATTTGATGCTGAAAGTTACGAAACGCCTCTCGCATACACCGCCGCAGATAGTTACGCCGCACCGCTTTCCGAACTTTCTTTTTAGGTACAACAAACATAATATGCCACGGCGTGTCTTCTTTTTGACTTACCTGCATTTTCTGCTCTAAGTACAATAAAATTAAAGTACTACCCTCTATTTTTTTACCCAGTTTAAAAAGTGCCTGAATATCTTTCTGGCTGCATAAACGAGATGCTTTAGGTAGCCGAAAAAGATGGTCTTTCAATAGTAAAATTACTGTTTATGCTTTGGTTCGCAGCTAATCGTTAGTTTATGGCGGCCTTTTGTGCGACGAGAGGCAAGTACTCGGCGACCATTATGAGTGGACATACGCTCCCGAAAACCGTGCTTATTTCGGCGCTTACGATTACTGGGTTGAAAGGTTCTTTTCATCGAAAAATCTAATTCAAAATTTGAACCGCGAAATTACAACTATTTTTGCATACCCAAACGTTTTATAACGCTTTTGAAAAATATTACTGCACTTCTTGGGCTGCATTCTTTGAAAAAAGAATATCTGCAAGCCAACATTTGAGGGTTGCCAGTGCCTCAGCAACTTTCCAATTAGCTGTATTACGGCTTTCAACATAATTTGAAATACTACGAACGCAGGTAAACGGAACCTCCATCTGTAGGCAAGCCAAAAATACAGCAGCACTCTCCATCGTTTCTATATCTGCTTGAAATCTGCTTAATAACTCGGTTTTGCGAGATTCTGTTCCGGTTATAGTGTTTATAGTAAGCCCTGTAACCGAAACTAAACCGGTTTTTGAAGGAGTAGGATTCGGCAGAAAATTATAAATTTGTTTTCCTTGTTCATTCATCAGTGAAAAACCTAAATCCTGCAAATTAAGCCATCCAGAATCCGTAAGGCTGCCTAATTCCGGAAAACAATCTATTCTAACTTCTGCCAAAGAACCTAACGGTAAATCTTTGTCAAAAGCCCCAGCGATGCCTAAGTTCCAAATATGCTGATACTTATTGAGTGCTAAATGCCTTCCTAATTGAAAAGCGGTGTTTACCATTCCTATGCCGGTGATGAGTAAATCCCAGTTTGGAGGTAAATTATTGCCGGAATATATCCCTTCCCATTCTAAGTGCGTTGCAACAACAATAAGGTTTTTATTTCCCAAGATATTGTAATTCGTTTGTGATTAGGATATTATATTTAGTTAAAATATTTTTTGTGCATTTTGGCTGGTAATGCTTGCAATTTCAGAAAGCTCTAAATCATACACTTGGGAAAGTTTTTCGGCGACATAAATTAAGTTTGCCGGTTCATTAAGTTTACCGCGCAGAGGCACAGGTGCTAAATAAGGGCTATCTGTTTCTAAGACAATATGTTCTATTGGAATTTGCCTTAAAACTTGGGGTAAAGTTGAATTTTTGTAGGTAACTACGCCGCCTATTCCGAGCCCAAAATTTAGGTCTATAATCTTCCGTGTCTGTTCAATAGTTCCTCCAAAACAATGAAAAATCCCCCTTAAACGCCCGTCTTGGGCTTTCTGAATAATTTCAATAGTTTCATCTAAGCTGTTTCGGCAGTGTAAAATAATCGGTTTTTGGGTATCTTTTGCCCAAGATAGTTGAATTTCTAAGGACTTTACTTGTTCCGGCCAATAGGTTTTATCCCAATACAAATCTGTTCCGGTTTCGCCGATACCCGCCCAATAAGTTTCTGATAATTTGGATTCTAATGTATTTAACACTTGTTTGAAATCTGCCTTAACTGAACACGGATGAAGACCCAACATCGGGAAAAATTTATCTGGATACCGAAAGTGCAACCGAAGCATTGGTTCTAATGAATCTAAATCAATATTTGGCAGATAAACGGAATCTGTTTTAGCCAGAGTTCTCTCAATAATTTCATCCAAACAGGATTCAAAATCAGATAGATACAGATGTGCGTGGGTATCAACAAACATAGTTGCGACAAAGATAGCTAAATGAATTACTGAAAATTGGCTTTTTGCAGGAGCTCATATTTCGGGAATAGGGGCTATTTTTTTCGCTTCCAGCGATAATATGTTCGATAAAATGGCTGTGTTTTTTTCCAAATAGAAAAAATACTTTCTTCTGGAAAAATATTTACCCGAAATATTTCGTATCTGTCATCTTCAATAGTTATGCCGCCTGAATCCGTTGAAATTCCAAAAAGATAGCCGGCTTCTTGAGTGGCACGTTTTACCGTTTCTGTAACGTCTCCGTAGGGATAAGCAAAGGACAAAACCGGCAGCCCTAAGCAATCTTCTATATTTTTTTTGGATTGAAGCAAGTCATTATTAAGTTCTTGGGCTGAAAGTGTAGATAATTTTTGGTGTTTCATGCTATGCGCTCCAAACTCAATTCCGTATTGGCTCATTTCCCGCCGGTGTTGGACGGTCATTAATTTAGCTTCCGGCTCTCCGGTTTGGGTATCCCAAAAATTTGTAGTGGCCTGAAGGTCTCCCAAAGAAAAAATAGTTGCTTTAAATTGGTGTTCCAAAAGTATCGGAAAAGCATTTGTATAGTTATCTAAATAGGCATCATCAAAAGTTAGGATGATAGGCTTCTTCGGAAATTCAGATAAAGGGCGAACCCCTGCCCTAAAATGTTGATATTCTTGAAAAGTAATAGTTGAAAATCCACTGTTTTTCAGGTATTTAACAAGTTTTTCAAATTTGTTTTGGGTTAAAAAAATGCGATGTTTGGTTTGTATTGGTTCTTTGGGAATTTTGTGCAACATCAAAATAGGAATCCATGTAGGGGCTATTTTTCTGCCGATAGTCTCCTGATATTGGGTTTCGATAGTGCGATAAATATGTTTTGGGTTGAAATAATTTCGGATAGATTCCGTTACTTCTTTGGGATTTTGGGCAATAGGGTTTTTGAAAAAAGTAGATAGTTCTTGGGTAATTGCCTGAAAATCTATGGAAGTAGCTTTTTTATCGGATAAAATATCCCCAAAATTGGTTACTAAAGATTGGGATAAATTTTTTGAAGTTACCAAACCTATGGAAGCTGCTTCTCCGATTGCAAAAACCGGTTTTCCAACCAACAACGATTCTATGGCGATTCTGCCTGAAGCCATTATCAAAGAATGTTTTTCAATAGCGGGGTTTAACTCCTTAACAAAACCCGGAAAAAAGACTTGTCGTGGATAGGTTTTTGTTATTTCTTTTTTGGCTTGTGTGGCAGCAGTTCCGATATTTTCTATATCCCCTCCGGCGATTGTAACCGTCAAGTCTGGGAAGTTTTGTAATAAAGTAGGGACACTTTCGGCGAGTAGCTTTGCGATTATTTCTCCTTTAGGGCCGGACATCCTGCCGGCTATCAAGAGAGACAAGTTTTCAGGTTCCTGAAAATCATGTGGTTGAGCCTCAACTGGGTTGGGAATGACCTGAATTTTAGCAGGGTCTATACCTACCTCATGAATTAAATGTTGGGCGATTGCATCAGAAACGGGTAACAGTTTTTTTCCGTAAATATTCCAGAGTTTTACAGAAAGGTGCAAGTGTTGCCGTCCATGAATGGTAGAGAGATACACTGCGTTGGTATTTCGGGTAGCCCAGTTGCACACCCAACTGGCTGCACGTGAATGTGCATGAACTACCTGAATTTGCTCTTTTTGAATGAGCTGCTTCAGAAACCGGATGTTTTTAATCCGTTGGGAATAATTTCTCTTAGAAATTGGCTGAAATAGTACCGCTGCCTGAGAGGGGGTTTGGAAGGTATCAGAAACAATAATAACATGATGCCCATTAGCTATTTGGGCATCGGCTATGGTTGCAGCATAAACTTCGGCACCGGTTACTTGGGTTTGAGAAAGCACATGCATGATGCGCATGGCTTATCTGGGATGATGTTGCTTATTGAGGGAATCTACGGCACCCATTAAGTTTCCGGTAGCAGCAAAATCTACTGTAACAAAGTTTGGAATGCGGCCAGTTTGGGTGGAGCAAGCCAATGCACGGGTTACTAAAAACTCTTTGGTATTTACTATTGCAGCTTTGGTACTGTCAGCAACGCTAATTTCTTGCCCCAAAAAGGTTGCACTTGCATACACAAAGTTATTTAGCACAAATAATGAATATGCCGGATTACCACGATTATAGGCGCAGGTAAACTCCTCCGGCTTCTTGATGTTCCAATTTGTTTCAAAGCCAAAGTCCCAAACGTAATGATACCAAGAAGGTCTGCCGGCAGTGCTATCATCTGTTAGAACTACCAAACGTTTATGTGATTGTATCATTTGCAGCAAAGTAGGCCATGGCTTACCTTTTTCTTGGATATGTAATGAATCCAACAAGTTAGCTTCGGTAAGTGCATTTTGAATCTGCTGCCACGGGGCGGTAGCTTCCAATATTAAAGTTACTACTTCTCGGGGATTTTGCTTTAGAAACGCTGAAAATAACTGTAAAACATTTACTAAGGGTTCTTGCCCCAAAACGCCGCGTAAGTCTTTATTATGATAGACAAATGCTTTTCCCTTAAAATTATTGTCAAACCCTTGATATTCATGAACATCAATCATGAATGCACGAATTCCCTGCTTTAATTGCTGGTCTATGGGGTAGTTTTGGTTGGGAAACAGGTAGCGGACATTTCCGCCGGCTGCATAGTTAAAGGCATTATGGGTCGTAGGGTAGGCTACTTCGTCATACTTTCGGTTACATAAAGAGGAATCTCCATTGCAAGGTTCCATCTTAGTGGTAACTGTTGTATCGGGTTTATTTGGCTCGTTATTGGGTTGTGGTGAGTCGTCTTTGTTTTTACAACTTACCCAAGTAACCAACAGCAGTAGCCCTAAAAGTGCTAACTTGACGGATGTTTTCATTGACATAAATTCAGTTGTTCAAAGGTAATTAATTTTGAGATTTACAAGAATATTGCAGTTGTTTTTCAGTGATTTATTCAGAATATGTTGTGAGAAGGCAATTATTAGAAACAGTTTTCCAAGACTATGGAGGAAGCGCCACCGCCACCGTTGCAAGCTCCGGCAGCACCATATTGTTTGTTTGTTCTTTTCAGGACAGAAATCAGCGCACAGAGGGTTCTGCTGCCGGTAGCTCCTAAGGGGTGTCCCAAGGATACTGCCCCACCGTGTAAGTTGGTAACGCTGTGGTCAATTTCTAAACGTTTCATATTTGACAAAGCAACGCAGGAAAAAGCCTCGTGAATTTCATACACAGCAATATCTTTTGCGGAAAGGCCGGCCATTCGGGTTGCTTTTGGAATTGCTAATGACGGTGATGTTGGAAATTCTAAAGGTTCTTGTTCTGCATCAGCAAACCCGGCTATACGCGCTAATGGCTTGAGGTTTAGCTCTTTCATTTTGCGTTCACTCATAATCACGAGAGCAGCACCGCCATCGTTTATTTTGGAAGCATTGGCGGCTGTGATTGTTCCATTGGGGCTAAATGCCGGCTTAAGTTTTGGAATTTTATCATAGATGACTTTTTGGTATTCTTCGTCTTCTATCATATATTTTTCTGTACCGGATTTATCTTGGAGTAAAAATGGTTCTATTTCTGCTTTCATCCAGCCGTTTTGGGTGGCTAAGGCAGCTCGTTTGTAAGATTCTATGCAGTAATTATCTTGGTCTTCACGAGAAATATTTAGACGGGCAGCGACTTTCTCTGCTGCAATGGCCATGTGGCAGTCATGATAAACGTCCCAAACACCATCTTTTATGAGGCCGTCAATCAGTTTTCCGTCAAAAAGTTTGTAACCCGTTCTTGCTTTGTCTAAATAATAAGGTGTTGCGGACATATTTTCAAAGCCTCCGGCTATGATAATATCTTGCTGACCGAGCATAATACTTTGAGTTGCTAACATAACCGTTTTTAGGCTGGAAGCACAAACTTTGTTAATGCTGGTGCAGATAACTTCATAAGGGAGGCCGGCAAAGATAGCGGCTTGGCGTGCCGGCGCTTGACCTAAATTGGCAGACATAACGTTGCCCATATAAACCTCCTCTACTAGCTTTGAGTCTAAAGAAATCCGCTTTAGAGCTGCTGCTATTGCATGAGCACCCAATTTAGCAGCATGAACACCTGATAACTGCCCGCCAAAACTCCCAACCGGAGTGCGCGCCATAGATACAATATAAGCCGTTTCCATCGCTGATTATTTTATTGACAAAAGTACATAGAGAGAGCTATTTTTCGATACAAAAGTTGAAATTTTATACTGCAATCCTAAAATGATGATTTTGAACTTTTGCAACCTGTTTTCTGTTCTCTATTCAAAATTAATAAATTAGTAATAAGAAACAGTTTAGTGGTTATGGAAAATAATTTTGTAATTACAGATTGTTTTTACGGTTTTTATCTGATATAAATGTAATATGTTACAAAATAGTATTATACCCTCCAGAATTATAGCATTGGCTATTGTAATATCAGCAGGATTACTCTATCCTTCTTGTGAAACAAAGCCTAACTCAGCCCAAGAAACTCCTTCGGATAGCAGTACCGTTTCTGCCTCTAATGAGCAAGGAAATCCTTTGAGGGCTCAGGCGAGCAGCATTTTTGCCTCTGTCTCTTCAATACACACTGAACAGACTGATGATCAGATGGTTCTATTAGGGAAGAAACTCTATTCGGACACTCGCTTATCTAAAAACCAAACTATTAGCTGTGCTTCTTGCCATAAATTAAATAAATATGGTGTGGATAATTTAGCATTTTCTCCGGGAGATACAAAAGCGTTAGGCGGCAGAAACTCACCGTCTTCTTTTTATGCTTCATTGCATGGTATGCAGTTTTGGGACGGACGTGCCAAAGATGTTGAGGAGCAGGCCGGTGGCCCAATTTTAAACCCAGTAGAGCATAATATCCCCGCTAAAGATTTTTTAGAAAAAAGACTTAGAGGTTGTTTAAAATTTATTTTTTTATTCTGTTAAGCATAATTCTAATCATAGCTAAGTGCACAAAGCTTGTACTGCATTCGGGGTGGAATTCATAGTCATTAACCAATCTTCGTTGAAAACCAAGCCATCCAAAAGTTCGTTCAACTATCCATCTCTTGGGTAAGACATTAAATCCACTAATTCCTGCCACTTTTTTTACAATTTCCAAAGTGTAATTCAAACTTTTTAAAATCCATTCAGCTAAGTTACCGGTATAACCTTGATCTGCCAATATTTTTGTCAATCTAGGGTACTTATATCTTAATTCTTCAAGAACATATTTAGCTCCTTCTCTGTCCTGAATATCAGCGTTATGAATCACAATAGCTATAATAAATCCGAATGTGTCAGTAATAATATGTCTTTTTCTTCCTTTAATTTTCTTGTTTCCGTCATAACCGTTTGATAACGAGAAAGAACAAGTTTTAACAGTTTGACTATCAATTAATCCAAGACTTGGTGAAACATGTTTTCCTTTTTCCTTTCTTAACTTATCACGCAAAAAATCATGTATTTCTTCAATAAGCCCTTCTGCTGTCCATTTTCTGAAATAATAATAAACGAGTTGCCACTTAGGGAAATCTTTAGGCAGCAATCTCCATTGAACACCAGTTTTGGTGATGTACAATAATGCGTCTACAATACATCTTAAAGGATGCTTTCTTTTCCTGTTATCATTTACTATTTTTTCAATAGCTTCGTACTGAATATCAGTTAGGTTGGTTGGGTAGGCTTTCATACTTGCTTAATTATCTGATTAATAATCAGCAATATAC
>JAIXKT010000041.1:16195-20880 GCA_026932145.1 Bacteroidia bacterium | reverse complement strand
ATGTGATATTAAATAATTTAACAATTTTTACACCATTTTTAAACAACCTCTTAGCGGTGTCGAAGAATACAAAACTCTTTTTGCCAAGGCTTTTCCGGGTTCTACCCAACCCATCACTTTTGACAATATTACCAAAGCCATAGGCGCATTTGAACGACAATTGCACCCTCCCAGCCGTTTTGATAAATGGTTAGACGGAGATGAAAATGCACTAACTACCGAAGAAAAAACAGGCTTAAAAACATTTATGGAAGCTGGATGTATTACCTGCCATAATGGCGTTGCCATAGGCGGAAATATGCTACAAAAATTCGGCCTCTTTGGAAACTATTGGGAATTAACAAAAAGCAAAAAAATAGATTCCGGCCGATTTGAGGTTACCAAAAATGAAAATGATAAATATTTCTTTAAAGTTCCAAGTCTGCGTAATATAGCCATGACCTACCCTTATTTTCATGACGGTTCTGTAGAAAAATTGGAAGACGCAGTCAAAATAATGGCTAAATTACAGAATAACAAAGATTTAAGGGATGAAGAAATAAGCAGTATTGTTACTTTCTTGAAATCTCTTACTATGGAAATGGACGAAAAAACTACAAAATTGCTTCAATAGATAGCCATTGTATTGATTTTTAGGAAAGAAGTATTTCTTTTTTGCCACAGAAGTTAACCTGTTGGGTTAGTCTGAAAGTATTTTCAGTTTAGCATATTTAAGCAATAGTGTTTTTTGGCCGCGTGTTCCAAAGTCCACAAAAGCACGGCGATCTTCATTGGAGCCTTCTATTTTTCTAACTAACCCTTTCCCAAATTGTTCATGAAATACCTGCATATTCGGTGCTAACTTTGAGTTATCATCGTAATCGTGAGCAACTTTATTTGTTTGCGGCGTATGGTTACGAACTACCGGTTTGTAGTTTTGAGGTAAGGTTTTTGGCGTTGTTTTATCATCAGTAGATTTTGTTAGGTTAGTTCGTCCAACTTTTTGAATTTGTTTTGGGTCAATTTCATCAATAAAGCGGCTGGGAGACGGGAATTGGGGAGTTCCAAAATACAGACGGCTGCGGGCATACGATAAAACTAACTCATGGCAAGACCGTGTAACGGCCACATAAAATAAACGCCGCTCTTCTTCAATATCTTCTTTTGTTTTAGCAGACATAGCCGAAGGGAAAAGTCCTTCCTCTAAGCCCACAATAAAAACAACTGGAAATTCTAATCCTTTTGCGGAATGAACAGTCATCAAAGAAACGATGTTTGGATTTTCTATATCTTGGTCAAAATCAGTGGCTAATGAAACTTCTTGCATAAAAGCGTCTAAGGAAGTATCCCCTTCTTTGCCGTCATTAGCTACAAATTCTTTTGTTGCGTTAATTAGTTCCTGCACGTTTTCGTACTTGGAGCGTATTTCGTGGTCTTCGCTGTTGAGTTCTTTTAAGATGCCGGTATCTTGAGCAATTTTTCGGGTTACTTCATAGGCATCTTTTTTGCCGGTAAGTGCCTGAAAACTTGAAACTAAGGTGATGAAAGCCTCCAAGGTTTTTGCTCCGCGCCAGTTTTGCTCATATAAAGCAGGCATATTGAGTAGTTCCCATATTGCAAGGTTTTGTTTATTAGCTTCTATAATTAACTTTTGCTGAATAGTTTCACCGATTCCACGTTTGGGGTAGTTAATGATTCGCAGTAGAGATTCTTCGTCCTTTGGGTTTACGGCTAAGCGCATATAGGCAAGCATATCCTTGATTTCCTTACGCCGATAAAAGGAAAGCCCGCCAAATACTTTGTATAAGATTCCGGCTCTGCGCAATGCATCTTCTAAAACCCGTGATTGTGCGTTGGTACGATACAAAATAGCAAAATCCCGATTATTGTAATGCTTGGAGAGTTTTAGCTCTCGGATAATTTCTACGACTTTTGCTGCTTCATTTTGTTCGGAATTTCCTTCCATCAAACGGATTTTTTCCCCGGGTTCATTTTGGGTAAAAACAAGTTTTGGAATTTGGGCTTTATTATGCCGGATAACGGCATTAGCTACCTGAACTATTGTATCGGTAGAACGGTAGTTTTGCTCCAACTTAAATATTACTGCATTAGAATAATCTTGTTGAAAGTGTAGAATATTTCGGATATCTGCACCACGAAAGGAGTAAATACTCTGGGCATCATCACCTACCACACAGATATTCTGATGAATTGCCGCTAATTTTTTGGTAATAACATATTGGGCGTGATTTGTATCTTGGTATTCGTCCACCAAAATATACCGGAAGCGGTTCTGATACCGATACAGTATTTCCGGATGGTCAGAAAAAAGTTTTACGGTATTTGTTAGTAAATCGTCAAAATCCATTGCATTGGCTTTCAAGAGTCGCATTTGATAAGCGGCATAAACCTTAGCTGTAGTTTCTTCATAGGCATCGAGGAACTTAACAAAGGCTAAGTATCCGGTAGGTTGAACTAAATGGTTTTTAGCAGCAGAAATTTTGTGATAGATACTTTTATGTTTAAATACTTTTTCGTCGTAGCCGAGTTCAGATATTATCTTTTTGACTAAATTGGCTGAATCATCAGCATCATATATGGTAAAGTTATTGGTAAAGCCGATTTTATCGGCATCAAAGCGTAATATTTTGGCAAAGATAGAGTGGAAAGTACCCATCCAGAGGCTTTTAGCGGGGCTACCGATAAGTTGATGTATTCTTTCCTGCATCTCTTTGGCGGCTTTGTTGGTAAAAGTCAGTGCCAGAATCTGGTGCGGTTCAGCTACTTGTTTGGCAATAGAATAAGCTATGCGGTACGTAAGTACGCGCGTTTTACCACTGCCAGCTCCGGCAATAATTACCACAGGACCTTCTAAATGACGCACAGCCGCTTGCTGTTGCTCGTTTAAATCTTTAATAAAATCAATTTCCACGTAAAAATTAAGGCTATAAATCTATGGTTAAAATTTTTCTATTCAATGATTTTGTTAGATAAAAAATGATTATGGTTCAAAAGCATCATAAAAACTTAACACAGAAAGACACTTTTGTAATTTATATTTATATCAAAAGTTATTATCCTCACTGCTAATGCACAAAAATAACTAAAAAAAGATTAAAAAAAAGAGGTTGCCTTTTTAAGACAGCCTCTAAAATTATATTGAATGACTAAGTCAAGTTTTACCACCAGCGTGGGCATTCCATTCCTCTACGAGGCTTAGAAAGTAAGTAAGTTATATTTGCTGAAATATAGGAATACATATCGTTTTCTTTTGTTCTTCCGATACGGACATCAACTTGGTCTGATAGCGTTAGTCTCCAGCCGACTTCTGCGCCGATTAAGATTTTTTTGGTTAAATAATATCTTGTACCAAGCCCAAAGGGAAAGCAAATATCTACTGAGGAGCCAGGTTTTTTTATTTCCGGATTTGGAATATTTAGCGGTGCTACGGCTCTGTCTATTCTTGCTTCAGGGTTAGTGCCGAAAATACCGATACCTACAAATCCATATATCGGAATGGTAGAATGCTCTCGGGCACGAATAAAGGAGTTTCTACGAATCTTGAACTTATAGAAAGTTACGCTTTGCTGGACGCTAAACTCGAATAAAGATGTGGAGAAAGATTCCTGTGAACGAATAATACCTTCTCTACGGTTAGTTTTACTGCCGCTCAATCCGCCATACAGTAAATTAGCACTTAACATCCAGCCATTCTTAAAAATACGGCCGGCTCCTATATTAACACCTAAGTTGACTTTTGAAGGTACAGGAGTGGTCTGAATATCTCCCCAAAAAGTCAGAACGCCAACACCGGCATTTGCTACCCACCATCCTTGTTTTCGCTGAAATCGTTGACCGTAACCGTCTGTTGTAAATACTAACAAGAATAACCCCAAGACGACATATAATCGTAACATCTGTATTAATTCGATGCGCAAAGGTAGTTATTTTTAAATATCAAATTAGGCATTTGGAAATAATTTTGCCCTTTACAATTGATGAGATTTTAATAGTGTCCTAAATAATTTTCTGACAATAAAAATCTAACGTATCCATCTGAATACGTGCTGTTTTTTCTCACGTTTTAAAAAAGAACCCCCTGTATAGTATTTTTAGGTGGAGGTTCAGGGTCGACAAATGGTTCGTCTTATACGATAGTGAAAAATAAACAAGACCAATATTTTGCATATTGGATTTTTTATTTTATTTTTGGTTTTTAATATAAATCATTATGTCATTTGCATTATATATTCCTGTATCAGAAAGTTTGACTGAGTTGAGAAAATCATTAAAATCATCGTCTTTAATGATGCAACCTCGCATCAAAATGTTGGTAGCGATGAAAGAGGCGGGCAGTAAAGGTATTTCTAAACGTGAGTTGATGGATACCATTGGTGCCAGCAGTCAAAGCATCCACAATTGGCGCACTGCCTACAAAAAAGGAGGTATGGACACCTTGCTACATAATGGTAGGAAAGGGAAAGCAGGAAAGCCATCAGTGTTCACCAAGGAAGAGCATAAAAAAATGGAAGAGAAACTGCATGACCCTAAAAATGGACTGGCAGGGTATATTGAACTCAAGGAATGGATAGCCAATGAGTTTAACAAGGATATTAAATACAACACAGTGCTTAAATATGCCACAAAGCATTTTGGGACAAAGGTAAAAGTAGCTCGCAAAAGCCATGTCAAAAAAAATGAACTAG
>JAIXKT010000041.1:14441-15577 GCA_026932145.1 Bacteroidia bacterium | reverse complement strand
TTTGGAGGTTAATTTTAACAAAGATGTTCAGCCTGATGAAAGCCACTAAATTTGAAAAATAATGTTTTAGCCCCCTGAAAGGCTGGACTAAATTGGAGAAACAGTTTAGTATATTAAATTTGGGAAAATTATGGCAGAAAAAAGAAAATTTACAACGGAGCAGAAACCTGAGATTCTGCAATTTGCCGAGCACCACGGTATGGCGGAGACCTTGCGTAGGTATGAGCTGACGCAAAGCCTGTTTTACCGGTGGAAAGGCCAGTTCAACAGCGGCGGTGTATAGGCTTTAACGCCTCAGTATAAGCGCGTTGTCCCACGCCAACGGGTATTGGAGGCGGAAAATGAGCGGCTGAAAAAGATAGTAGCCAAGTGTTTCAACCCCAAAAAATGGGTGCATACTAACGGTAAACGCAAGTTTGTGGAAATAAGAAAGATAACAGCCACCTACCCCGGCCAGTATCTCGAGATGAACATCAAATATATCTGGCTTGAGGGTTGGCGTTGCAACAGCTACCTGCTCACCGTGCTGGACGTGTATAGTCGCAAAGTACAGATCCATACACTGTTACTGAGTATTCGCCAGCAACAGGTGGTGAGCTTGTTAGAAAAAATGCTACCCCAAACCAAGGTTCAGGGCATCACCATTCGTAATGACAACGGTAGCCAGTTCATCGCCCACAGCGTGTGCGACTGGCTAAAGCAACAAGGTGTATTACAGGAGTTTACACACAATTGCCACCCCGCAGGAAAACGCCCATATAGAAGCCCTGCACAGTCTGTTGCAACGAGAAGTCATTGAGCTTACCAGTTTGATTCCCTGTACCACGCACAAGCCGTTATTATCCGCTACTACCACTTTTACAACACCCAACGCCTCCACCGTAGTATAGGTTATTTATCACCTGATCAATATCTTACAGCTTTTTTTCTGTTTTGGCTGCCGAAACAAACACAGCGTAGGCCGCCGTTTTGTCAAGGGTCGCCAAAGGCGATGCGCCAGCACCCGCCCTTGACAAAATTCAGGCGGACGTAGCTACTTTTGTGAAGGCAAACAAAACAAAAGAGCGCGTTGCATAACCTCTAAATTTTTAAAAAAGCCCAAATTTTCTCCCGTTCAAAATAAATTTTGATTTTTT
>JAIXKT010000041.1:0-13178 GCA_026932145.1 Bacteroidia bacterium | reverse complement strand
AATTCAAAATCAAATAGTTAAATATTTTAATTTTTTTTGTCGTGCAACAGGCTCAAAAAATCTACTATCTTTACACACAAATATTGTCCAACTTTTAGGGGGTTGAAACAATAATATATTAAACAAATAAAAACATATCAAATAAATAGACACCTATTCGCTAATACTCATAATGAAAACTAAATCTGTAGTTCCGTTTTTGGCTTATTTTATTTTAGCTACTGTTTTTGTGAATATTGGCTGTGCTCAAAATTCTATTCCGAATGGAAATTTTGAGTCATGGAATTCTACAACGTATGAAAGTCCTACAAACTATCTTTCTTCCAATGGAGATGCCCTCTCCCATTGTGGGTCAGCTAATGTAGTTAAGAGTACGGATGCTTATACCGGCAGTTATGCCGTTAAGCTAACCACTACAAGTTGTGGCGGAGGTAATGCGTTTTCTTATATCCTGAATGCGCAACCAAATAATAATTTTCCAAACTGGCCGGGCGGATTCCCCTATAATCAAACTCCAACCGGAATACAAGGATATTACAAGTCCAATATTCCTTCACCGGATACATCTAGGCTAATATTAATATTCAAGAAAAATGGGGCTCCTATCGGATCATATATTTACTCTTTTTATGGAACTCATAATACGTACACACCTTTTAACTTTACGTTGTCTCCAGCACTTTCAGTTACTCCTGATACGGTAATCTTTGGTGCAGTATCCAGCGATTTTGCTAATGAAGCATTAAGTCGTACCGGAAGTATGCTATTGTTAGACAACGTGAGTTTTACCGGCGTTACCAGCCAACCGGCTCTTTTTAATGGGGATTTTGAAAATTGGACTAATAACACATTCTACACTCCTACTGACTGGGCGTATTTCTCCTCCGAAGAAAGATTTACCCGCACCACAGACAGAGCAGCAGGAAATTACGCAGCACAATTGGTAACTGCTTTGGGTGATAGAAACGGAAATCCCGCAGCAAACTCCAGCTATGTGGGTAACGGAGATTGGATTAACGGTTGCCAATGCTGGATAGGCGGAAACTCTTTTTCAAAAGCAACTGATACACTCGCTTTCTACTATAAGTATGACCCAATGAGCAATGATAGTGCAGAAGTATTGATCATGTTCAAAAGTAATGGTAATCAGATAGGTGGTAACGTTAAGAGGCTTGGAAAAACAGCCGGCTCGGGTTATCAATATATGGAAGTCCCTTTTAGCTTAGGCATGACACCAGATACCGCTATTGTCCGTTTCCATTCCTCTAAATGGGAAGATTCATCAACGGTTTATGTAGGTTCAACCTTAAAAATTGATGAGGTTCATTTTAAATCCCAACCCTTAATTACATCTATACTTCCTGCACAAACTATTCAGACTGCAATTTACCCAAATCCATTTTCTAATCAAGCTATTTTGCGGGTAGATTTTCCATTACAAAACGCGCACCTAACTATCGAAAATAATATGGGGCAGGTAGTGAAAGAACTGCATGACTTATCCGGGAACTTAGTCATAATAAATCGGGATAACTTACCGCAAGGATTATACTTCGTGCGTTTAATCAATAACGGCAGCAGTATTTCCGTAGGCAAAATTTTAATCACAGATTAACTACTTTCATGAAATAGGACAGCCGACCTTAAAGAATATTTGAGGTCGGCTATTCTGTTTTGTAATAGCCTGAAATCTAAGGTTATCTTTCCTTCAATCTTTACATCATTTTTCAGAATATAGTTTTATATTCTAACTGTCTGTTAATCAATTTATTTTTTTGAGTTATTTACGTTTTTTGTCTTCTGAATTGAAGAAAATATTTCCGGCAAATGACACACTAAGAATTCTGATATTTGTTTTTCAATCTATTTTCTGGATACTTTTGTACTTTGGCAATAAGGGCGCAAGTAACTTTGACTTCAGGCATAAACAGTAAAGCTACTCCTTGTTGCCAAAAACTTCATCATACTTTCTAAACCATAATTTTTTATATTGCAAAAGAGTTTGAACATAATTGTTCAATTTTGTTTATTGATATTTACTTGTGCGACGTAATGGCTTAATTTCCATAATTACCGGAAGTATTTGGTTTTTGGGAATATTTCTTGTCATTGTCTTGTGGGCAACCTTAGGTCTTTTGGTGTTTTGGGATTATGAAGGCAGTATTCAGCAAATTATTCGTTATTTATCAGCAGATTTACCGCTACAAGAGCAAATTCGTAACGGCTTCTTTACGGAATCCAAATACTACGCAATATTAATTTTGTTGGCTGTGCTGGGATGCTTTTGGGCGGGTATATTTGTATCACTTCAAAGCTGTTCTATTCAATATTTTGTAACACAATTATTTAAAGCCTTCAGCAGGTTTCAAAATAGATTTAAAAAACTATGGCCGGCGAATACCTTAGAACGCTGGGGGCTATTTTGGATAACTATCGTATTGGGCGGACTTTGGGTAGCCGGCTTGCTGTTTTTTCCAATGACTTATGACGAAGCGTGGTTTTATGAATCCCATGTGAGAAAATCTCCCTTATACGCATTAGTTTACTATCCGTATCCCGGAAATCATATTTTATACACATTGATAACCAGCTTGTTGCATAAAATATATTCAGATTTCCATTTTTGTATGCGGTTGCCAAATCTGATTTTAGGTCTTAGTTCAATAACTTTTCTGTGGCTGTATGTCCAAAAACTGATTGGTCTTTGGAGGGGAACTTTTGTTGTTAGCGTAATCGGATTAGGTCTTTCAGTTGCTTTATACAGTTTTTTGGGGCGTGGTTATCTGCTGTTTGCTGTTTCGGTGTGTCTATTTTTAATTTCTTTGGTGCAGTGGAATACCAAACCCAATAGCACTGCATGGTTAAGTGGACTCCTTATCAGTGGATTTGTAGCCGGGGCCACACAGCCAACGTTTGGATACTGGTGGGCGACAAGCAGCATCTGGTTTTTATTTGTAAACAAGCAAAACGTTAACATATACAAAAAATATATTGCTTATTCCTGCTTGCTAATGTTAATGCTATTAACATGGTATTTACCGGCAATTACCTTTGTAAATGTAATTCATCTCCGTCAAAATGAATTACTTAAAGCGTATTCTTATGCTGAAATATGGGGGTTTCTATTTGAATATTGGAATTATGTTTGGGAATCCATAACGATTTATAAACTGGGTGGCCTTGCTTCGGCAATTATGTTTGGTTACTGGGTGCGGGAATATTGGTACTTCAAAAAAGCAAGCGTACTGTTATTTTTGCTACTCAGTATTTTGCCGCTAATGGTGATATTAATCCAACGAATTTTTCCGCCTGATAAAACATGGATTCCCTTAGTCTTTGTGTGGGGATCGTTCTGGGTAGAAATACTCCCAAAGTTAGTGATTCGGGGAAAAATAGCTAACTACTTACTTATTTCGGTAGCTGCCTTAATCTTAACCAATCAGATAATCGGCTTTATTCCAGCAGTTTGGGATCGATTTCAAGTGGATTTTTCCGCCCAAAATGTTTACAAAGTTATTCAAGCTGCAAAAGCTCAAAAAATCTTAATTTCACCTGAAGGGAGGCAAGAATTATCCGGTTATGAAGTGATTCTCCGCGGCTATGAATACAATGATTCTAAAATCAAATTAGTAGATTATTCAAATGATGTACCGGATGCAGCCATTGTGCCGAACAACAATCAATTACCTGAATATTTTCGTATTCAAAAATATAACTACAAAAAGAAATATCAAGATAACCGTGTTGCAGTCTATCTAAAAAGCCCTGTATAGCTGTTGGATTATTTGATTTGGGTAAGTTCAAAGTGCATTCCGTCAGTGCGGCCAAAATGCCCGCCCCAATAAAAACCATTTTCATTGGCAATCGAAACGAGTTCACGAACACTCCCTTTTCTCCCCACAAGTGCCGGAATTGCGCCCAACCAATTCCAAGCCGCATTGATGTCAAAAGCTGTTCCAAAAGCATGATTACTGAGTACAGAGGTACTTCCACGCACAAAACGCGGCATATAAGAACCTTCCCAAGTCAATATCTTATGCAACATAGTATATCTTTCCCATTCACTCCAAAGTTTAATCAGTTGTTCTGCTCCTTTTTGATGAAAATAAACCTTATCGCTTCCTTTTATAGGCACTAATTGAGGGATTTTAACCAAAATGATATTTTCCTTTGCCCAGTTGTCTGTAACTACAATATTTTCGGGGTTTCCTGAAACCGGCTTGTGTTTATAAGAAAATTTACCAAATAAAACTGCGCGTTCTTCGTTGGTAACCAGCGGTTTAAACTTAGGCTTAGGTGGCCAATTGGCACTAAGCAAACCGGTATCTCGGTCTTCTAAAACCCCAAATCCGATTGTCATAGCCATACCGATGGTTTTATTGCCGGCAATTCCGTCCGGCTCTAATCCGTACTTGGATTGAAAGACAATTGTAGCAGACTTTAGCTCATCGCCAAATTCGCCATCCGCCTCACCATGATAAAAACCCTTCCCGATTAGAAAGTACTGCCACCTCAGTACATCATCATTCTTATCCCCAATTTTAAGTAATCTCATTTTATGTATATGAAAAAATATTTCAGTAAAACTACATATTTTTTGAACTATACAGATTCTTAACGCGCTAAAAATAAGCTATTTTTCCGTAGCTTCGCATAATATTTATGAATAGAAGTGATTTTGGCAGCCAATTTACCTTTGGAGTGGCGACTGCAGCTTACCAAATAGAGGGAGCTTACCAACAAGATGGCAAAGGCGAATCTATTTGGGATAGATTTACCCAAAAACCAAAGGCTATTTTTGAAAATGCCAATGCAAACACTACCTGCGACCATTATCATCTTTACCCAAAAGATATTGGCATCATGCGGGAATTAGGTATTCAGGCAAATCGTTTTTCTTTATCTTGGACCAGAATATTGCCGCAGGGAATTGGGAAGCCGAACCAAGCTGGCATTGACTTTTATCATCGAATTATTGACACTTGCTTGGAGGCAGGAATAGAACCCTGGATAACGTTGTATCACTGGGACTTACCTCAGGCTTTGGAAGACAAAGGTGGCTGGGCTAACCGCGAGATTTTAAACTGGTTTACCGAATACTGTGATGTATGCACCCGTGCTTTTGGGAATAAAGTTTCGCGCTGGATGATTTTAAATGAGCCGATGGCGTTTGTGGGCTTGGGTTATCTATTGGGAATTCATGCTCCCGGTAAAAAAGGATTTTTAAATTTTTTACCTGCTGCGCTTCATGCAACCTTAGCTATGGGCGTGGGAGCGGAAGTAGTCCGAAAAAATGTGCCCCAAGCAACCGTAGGAACAACCTTTTCTTGTACCTATGCGCAACCGTACTCAAATTCAAGGTGGGACATAGGCGCAGCCAAAAGATACGATGCCGCACTGAACCGCTTATTCCTTGACCCAATCTGCGGAAAGGGATTCCCTACCGATATTATCTGGTCTCTAAAAGCTATTTATCGCTATTTTAAACCGGATGACGAAAAAAGACTACCCGTTAATTTTGACTTTATCGGCCTCCAAAACTACACCCGTGATTTGGTAAAATTTAGCCTCTTTGAGCCACTTGTCTGGTTTAAAGGACTTTCCGGAAAAGATAGGGGAGTAGAGCATACCGAAATGGGCTGGGAAATCTATCCGGAAGGTATTTATCACTTGTTAAAGCAGTTTGCGCAAACGCCCAATGTTCGGGAAATTATTGTTACCGAAAATGGGTCAGCCTTTTCGGATGTCGTTCAAAACGGACGTGTCCATGATGAAAAACGGGTTCGTTTTTTACAACAGTATTTAGCACAGGTACTTCGAGCAAAACAAGAAGGAGTTCCCGTAAGTGGATATTTCGTATGGTCTTTTTTAGATAATTTTGAATGGGCAGAAGGCTATCGCCCGCGATTCGGCCTTGTTCATGTAGATTACCAAACCCAACAACGAACCATCAAAGACTCCGGATTTTGGTACAGAGATTTCATAAAAGGTTAATAATTAATAAATTAAAATGTATATTTTGTTTATTCCTTTAAATTTCAACAAAGTCAATTAAAACTTAGATAGGGAAGCAGTTTTTCCCAAGTTGTTTTTTCAACTTCTTTAATGTTCATTAAATCTCCCAGTTGTTTAAATTTTCCATGTTGGGTTCTGTATGCCACAATACGTTTGGCTAAGGTAAATCCCACATAAGGATGTCTTCCAAGTTCGGAAACCTCTGCGGTGTTAATTTGAATATGTGGATACTTTGAAATATCATTGGCAACATAAACATAGTCAGAAAACTGTTGAAAAAAATCTGCCTTCATGCCATAGACTTCCATGATTTGTGTTTTATCGTGGTAAAAGCCCAATTTATTGCGGTAGATAATTATTCTTGCGGCTAATTTTGCTCCGATTCCTGGGAGTTGTTCTAAGGCAATTGAGTCGGTTTGGTTTAGGTCTAAGAAGGTTATCTTTCTTTTTCGTACTGTATCTTGTGCTCTTGATCCTGCAAATGCGTATTTCTCAATGACTTGTAATAGTGAATCCGTCATTCCATATACTTTTTTCAAGTCTTCTACTTTTCGGAATCCCTGTTTTTTTCCCCTCAGAGAGATAATTCTATGGCAGATTTCAGGGGGCAGTAATCTGGTTTGCCGGAGTTCTTCTTCGGTTATCTGATTAATATCTATCGAATTAGCCCCCATTGCTTTTTGGGCGGGCAATAGTTTGGTATCTACATAAAAGAAATGTTCTATTTTGGGGGCGATTGTGTCAAAGCCATAAATACGGCGAAGTTCTATTACGGCATAAAAGGGGCCATAAGTATTTCTATTCTTAAGAATCCTATGTGTCAGTTTGGGGCCAATACCCGGCAAAGAAACTATCGTTGTGCTATCAGCAGTATTTAGTTCTATTGGCTGAAATCCTTTGGGGGAGGCTGATGAAGAACTCTTTTTAGAATAATGTGTTTTTTTTTCTGTCTGAATATCAGGAAGTTCGTTACTTTGGCTTAGTAACCACCATTTTTGTATTCCAACTCCCAATAATAAGACTGTGGCAAAAACCACCATAGCAACTACTTGGCGATTACTTGAAAATAACCAACGAAAACGCCGGTCAAGTGCCATCACTGCTGTTTATTTTGGGTCGTTATCTAAATAAGAATCTTCAGTAACGGGTAGTTTTGGGGGTGTTTTCACGGCTAACCATAAAAAGTAACCAGTTGCACCGGTTACGACTCCAAAAACTACGATAATCATTATTAAGGCGGAAGTGTTCATTTTTCTTCGTTATTCCTGTTTTTTTTCTGGAGTCGGAGCCATCGGAATTGAAAGCGTGGAATCATCTATGGACAGTTGTTTTACTTCGTCTGCCTGCTGAATGTATTGTATATTACCGGCTGTATCTGTGATGCGCATAACCAACGGAAATCCGGTTATTTTGGCATTTAAGTCTTTCTCGTCAAAGCCCATAGCTTGAAAAAAGTTACGGTATAGACTAAATTCAAACGGAATTTGTTTGGCTACCCACACTTCTAATTGACCATATTTACTTTTGAGGGCAGCGTATTGACAAGCCATTCCGGCAATAGTGCTATTTTCCGGTTTCCAGTCTTGATGCCCCATAGCCTTGTAGGTTTCTGCCGGTTTATTGCCGATTAGATATATCTGGCCATTTTGGTTCAGTAACTGCGAACTCGATGCCGTATTTTGTATATCCATTAAGGTTTTATCTCCTTTAATGGAATAGATAATTGTTCCGGTATCATTATTTTTTATAGAATGATACGAAGTATAAATTTTACCTTGAAATTGAGCAAAAGCCGTCATTGAGATTTGGCAAAGGCAAAATAGGGAGAAAAAAAGTGCGTATTTCATATCTGTAAATCTGTGATTGGGTTAGTTTCCGACTCGTCCTTTGAGAAAGTTTGTAAAATATAGGTTGTCTGGGATACCGTTTAGATTATTTCCATTTCGTTTTACGGCATTTCCGCCTTTTCCGGGTGTTGGCATTGGGACGGGTATTGGTATGTTAAATGGGCCGATACCGATAGTTGGGCCAATTATTGGGGTAAAAGTACCGGATAAAGTGAGGTTAAAGCTACCGGTAGTTCCATCTAAGCCGTATGCACCGCCACTTCCGCCGATGGTGTTAGGGTTGGCTATCAGGTTAATAGAGCCTATACCTATGGACATCGGGAATCCGGGTACGGAGAACGGGTTGTTTAATACACCTCCTTGTCCTGGTTGTCCGTTAATGCCGCCGGTTCCATTTTGTCCAGGGGAGTATCGGTTAATTAGGGCACTTACGTTTCCGCCTAAGCCTGAGCCGGCACCGCCGCCACCTCCCGAACCGACCAAAAATCCAATTGTAAATCGTTGGCCTAATACGGTAACGGTATATCCAATCTGGAAGGCTGCGCTTCCGCCGCCGCCGCCACCGCCAAAGAGATAACCGTTATTCAAGATAGCCGTTTTGGCAGTAAGATTCAGCGCGTGGCCGCCGTCTGTTCCATTACCCGTCCAGCCCTGAGCAGGGTCATACGCAGTACCACCGTCCCCTCCTTTGCCAATGATAGAACCATCATTAACAACTCCTACAATAGACCCTGTGGGTAATGAGCCGGTAGTCATGGCCGAAGATGCCGTGGTAGAACTACCTACATTAACGCCCGGACGCACATACACCACGACACAAACCGGTGAATTTGTGGGCGCAGTCGGATATGTCGCATATAAATCTGTGCTTACTGAATAATTATTCGTGGTATTATTTACATATAATTCGTAGCAAGGCAAAATCGTTAGCCAAAAAACCATTGTGCGAAGAGAAGGGCCGCAAAAAGCCTGTACAATAATAGGGAAAGAGCCTGCGGGTGTGAATGGTGTTACCCGAAATACCAATCGTGTTGTTCCATTTGAAGAAACCGGATTCGCTGTAAAATAAGTAGTAACTCCAACCGGAGTTTGGCCTAAAATACTCAAGGTAACATTCTGGGGTGTTCCGGCTATTTGGTGAATGGTTATGTCAGTAAAGCTGGAGTCCCGAAGCAAGCGGTCTATGGTATCTGCTTGCGGGCTCATAGTAGTGGTGATATGGCAGTCGGTACAGTTTTCTTGATAAACATTTAGCCAGCAAACGCCGTTGTAATACTGGATTACGCTGTCAGCGGTGTTGTATATTGTCAATCCGGCTTTTGGCTGAACGATAGCATTTCTTTGGGTCGTATTCATTCGGGGCAGTAATAGCCCGCGGGATGTGGATTCTAAATGTAGCACCGCACAAGTATCAGGGTCAAGTATCCCAATACCTACCTGAGCAAATAATCCTGTGGAAAAGAGCAGCAAAATCCCCACCAAAAGTAACAAACGGTTCATGTGAAAAAATTGGGTTTGAAATTACAGATATTTTGCAAAGATAAAAATCTTTAAACGCATTTAGTTAAAATTTGCAACTGAATTGATACTGTTTTAAGTTTTCTCTTACTTAGCTCATCATCAAATAAGGTCTCCATTCGTCTGGAATAGTTCCGGAAAAGTTCCGTAAATATAAAATAAAACTTGGCCGAAACGGATGCTGGCGCAATACTAAATCGGTATTTTCTATCCGTTGGTTGGCTTTTTTAGCATTGCATTTTTGGCAAGCAGTAACCAAATTTTCCCAGCTATCTCCACCACCCAAAGAACGTGGAATCAAATGATCTACAGTTAAATCTTGGGTTGAATAACAATAGCAACATTTAAAGCTATCTCTTCTAAAAATATTGTTACGGGAAAGCGAAACTTTTCTGTAGGGTATGGTTATGTATGCATTTAGGCGGATAATAGACGGAAAAGGGAAAACTTGACTGACGGAACGGATTATCCTGTTTTCTTTGGTGGTAATAATTTCTGCTTTGTGCAGATATAACAATAAAAAGGCTCTCCCGGCAGTGCTGATGCTAATAGGCTGATAACTTTGGTTTAACACTAATACTTTTTCGTTTAACCATTCTCGCGCCATAATCTTTTAATTCAGCATACTTAATTAATGGTTTGCAAGATACTCAATTATTACATACAACCCAAAATGCGCCCCAATGTGCTATTGGTACTGCAAATACTTTGTTTTAGCTGGAAAAACTATTTGCAAAAAACAACAGAACAACTGTGCCGCAACTATTGCAAAAGTCGCATAAAATTCTGCACTTTTGTACTATGCGAATTTTGCTCGGCTTTTGGGGAATATTGATAAGCTATTGTTCGGCTTTTGGGCAGTCATGGGCAGAGTGGGACTCTATCGGAAGCCTACATAATACCTTATTAAATCAGTTAATAACTGCCCATAATGTTCATTCTCCTGAAGATGAACTGCATGAAAGTAAACAATTACGGGATTTTTTACAAGATTATGCTGATTATGAGCCAAATACCTTGCTCTTTTTTCATCAGCTTCCGGAATGGGATTCTCCTTACAGGGAAAATATGCTGGAAACGTTACCGCTTTCAGCAAAAGGCAGGCTTTTAGTAGAAAATCTTTTGAATGAACAAGATTTCGTTATGAATTGGGATAGCATCCGGGCAGAAGTTACTTCGCTTCCGGAGGAATCACGGGAAAGTGTTGCTTATTTTGTAGCGGTAAGCGAGGCAAGCCAGCATTTTTGGGCTGACTTTTTTGTAATAGACACGCGATGTTATTCAGACAGCGATTCGGTAGCTCTTGCACCTGTTAAGGTAAAATTTCCTTGGGGGCGTTTTTGGAAAGCAGACGGCTGGGGAACCTTAAAAGGCTTGGTTGCCGGATCCCTCGTCTTTGGGATAGGCTCCGTTTACATCAGCAGAAATGTGCGTACCAAAAATCCCCTCTGGGCAGGAATCGGCGCCGGTGCGTCCGTAGTATTTCCCGTAATTGACTCATACAGAGTATTTCGTAAATATAAACTCGGATATTATGATGAACCGGAAATTATCTATGAGTAACTGTTTTTGAAAAACAGATTTTTATGAAACTAAAAAAAACTTCTATCTATAAGCTATCAGCGGTTCTAATAATCCTAATATCCGGCTTAGGATATTTTTGGCTTAGGCCGATGATAGCCAAAACCTTATTAGAAAAAAAAATAATAGCCTTAGAAGAAAAACAGCATTGCAAAATCTCCTTTAAAGAAATTTCTGTTGAAGGATTACAAAAACTAAACTTGCAAAATCTTCAAATTACGGCTAATCAAGATAACTGGAGACTTACCGTAGATTCTCTCTCCTTAGAATGGTCGTTCTTTTCACTGTTTAAAACGATTCCAGAAGTTACAGCTTTGCGTATTGGAAACCTAAACTATACAGAAATAAAAACACAACTACATAATAACAAACAAGATACAGCAGAAAAAAATACAGTTAATTGGAAACAACGGTTACTCCGTATTCCGAGCAGCTTGTCCAAAATAGTTGCATTAACGCCGGCATATATCCAGCTTCATTCAGGAAATTTTTTGTTCACAGATTCTATTCATCAGCTTAATATAAAACTCATTGATTTCCAGCCTAAAGAAAAATATTTTACGGGTATCATTCAACTAAAACAAGATTCGCTGCCGCCGCAGCAACTTAATTGCCATTTAACGATTGATAAGCAGCAGCATAAAATTTTGGGACAATTAAAATCCAAACAGGAGGTGTTTTTGCCAACCGGTTATTTTTTACCTTCATTGCCACTTATTTATTTTGATAGCTTAGGTTTTGATATTCATCTACTTAGTAAATCGCAAGATGAGGCAACGTTGTCATTGAAAATGAATAGTTACAAGTTTAAGATATGGCATGATAAACTGAGCAAAGAAGATATTTCTTGCGAAAATATTCAGGCATATATTCCATTACATTTTGATAAGGAGTCGTTTAGTGTTGATAGCAGTTGCTTTGTTCAGCTAAATAATATTCGTTTTCAGAACTATTTTCAGGTTTGGTTAGACCCGGATTGGCGGATTCAGGCTTCAATAAAGATGAATGGGACACCGGCAGAGCAATTTTTTGCATCTCTTCCGGCAGGGATGTTTCAGAGCTTTGAAGGGATTCAGACCAAAGGCCAGTTAAGTTTTTATGCAAACTTAGAGATAGATTTTCAGCAATTAGATAGTTTACACTTCGATGCGGGACTTATTGGGAAGCCGTTTGCGTACATTGCGCCGGGTAAAGTTGATTTTTCCAAAGTAAACGGAGATTTTGTGTATTATCCCATTCATGGAAGCAAGCCCATCCGCCTGGGTTCCGGCAGTGCTGATTATGTTCCGCTATCCAATATATCTCCTTTGTTGCGGGAATCTGTGCAGCAGGCCGAAGATGGCCGTTTTTACTGGCATCATGGTTTTAATATGGAAGCCATCAACAAAGCTATTACCGTTAATATCAAAGAAAAGCGTTTTGTGCGGGGCGCAAGCACCTTAACAATGCAGTTTGTCAAAAATGTATTCCTCAAACATGAAAAACGCTTAGCCCGAAAATTAGAAGAAATGCTTATTGTTTGGCTTATTGAGAATGAGCACTTAGTCTCAAAAGACAGGATTTTGGAATTATATCTTAACTTAATAGAGTGGGGGCCGGATATTTATGGAGCGAAAGCAGCGTCGGCATTTTATTTTGCCAAAAAGCCGGCTGATTTAACGCTCTCGGAAGCGCTATTTTTAGCGATGATAATCCCGCGCCCACTTGGATTTCGTTATCACTTTAACCCACAAACCGGCCAACTTGAAGAGTTTAACACCTTATTCTATAAGGTTGTAGCAGGGCATTTGCTCGCCAATAAAGTTATTTCCCAAACCGATTATGACTCGCTCAAAGTAGCTGTAACCTTAAAATCCCCTGCCAAAACTTATCTGCGTTCAAACTTAGAAGCACCAGAAGACTCTCTATCAAACCAAGATATATCCCCCTTTGGAGATTAGCCATGAAACTGAAATGACTTTAGATTTTTAAGCACCTACAATGATTTTGTATTTGAAACATGAAAGAGCAGAAACCTTCATGATATTAGACATCATGAACAATAACTCCAACCATGGCTTAGGTTTATCTTTTAAGTTGTGTAATTGAGTGCCTATGAGCATCACTAAATGGGCAAAATTAAAGTTGTAATTTCTGATTTTATCTTTCAGTATTCTAATACCTATTATACGATAGTGAAAAATAAACAAGACCAATATTTTGCATATTGGATTTTTT